>JAWQFQ010000023.1:0-68739 GCA_035967975.1 Scytonema sp. PMC 1070.18 | reverse complement strand
TGCTTGTCTAAATACCTAGGAATGCCTAGATATGCTTAGATTTTAATTAACGGTTATAATAAACTCGCTGGAGTATAAGCCAGTATTTGAATCGGCTTTAGCCAAGCTTAAGTGTTTGGCGATCACGTGTAAACCTAGTCTCTATAAACATTCTCGGTACCCCGTATCTATAGCCGAGCTATCAAACCAGAGGTGCGTTCCCGTAGTTGTTGCAATTGGTCATATCGTTTTCATATCCACTTGCAAATTCTCTCTAGATCTAGGTATCCGCGATCGTAGTAGAGCTAGCTTGGCGACAAGTTCAGTTGGCAAAATTTTAAAGATAGCCTCATACTTGTACTGAATATCAGTACACTGGATGTGGTATTGGGGAAATAATAGGCAATCGCAATTCCTTATCAAGGGCTAAGTGACTGAATCATTACTAGTTCGTAATTGAAGGTACAAGTCCCTAATATAGTCCCTAATATTTAGATATGGAAAAGAAAAATGCGTAGCATCTTTACTTCAAGCTCCGAATTTATTCGTGGAGTAACAATTGCGAATTCTTTTGGCAGGGTGTAGTCGGATGTGAGCAGCAGCAGGTTCTGACATGGATCTCATTCCTCAGTAAGTCTGTGTAAATAGCGTACTCGTCTCTTTTCCCAAAAACTTAGGAATAAAAACTGGTAGAAAAAAATACTCAATTTTGTAAAAGTATGCGAAATTTGAGTAAGAAATCTCAAACAAACCGGGAGTTCCTTGTTATACATATATAGATAGCTTGTCCGATTGCTGTATTGGTACTCCTCCTCACACAGCGACCGCCTTATAGAGAGTGAACAAATGCTGAAAAACCTGTTGTTCGTAGAATGGTTCCGGTGGCAACCATTCCATAAATATATAATTTTTGCGATGCTAATCGCGCCCCTATTAGCTGCTTCTGCTCACACCACCTCAGCAAAACAATCACAAGCAGCTAAACTGAAATCCGTAACACCTCAATCGGATACCGCCTCATCGGAATCGGTATCCGATAGAACGGTGAGCATTAATGACTTGGAATTAGCTGAAGTATCAAAAATAGCAGAAAACGAGGCTTTCGCGGCAAAATCGTACTCTCTACCCCTGTCAGTGGCGGCGGTTCCTCAAGCACCTCTATTAGAGGACATAGAATCATTATCACGAAATCATAATGATTCTCTAAATCAAGAAATATCTGAGTCGGACACAGATTTATTAGCCGCAGTTGAACTTGCGCCATCGATAATCAAGCCAGAGTCCCTATCAGAAGATAGTACTGAGAGTCAAGAAAACTTAATAGCACGCTTAAAAGCCTCTAAAGTCGAATCTCTTGCGCGAGTCGATAACTCCGCTTCGCAAGAACAAATGGTACCATCAGCTACATTACAAGCAGCTACCGTTACCGCCCCAACAGGAAGATTGCGAAATTTAACATCAGTTCCTGTGATGGAAGAACCACCAGAAGGGGCGCTTGAACAGCAAGATCCCATAGGAAGCCCCCATCCTATTCCTTGGACATGGATACAAAATACCCAACAAACGGTTGCTTCTAAAAGCGGTTCTGGAGTGCGTTACTACCGCAGCGTACCTGTGATTTCGCCAGATGGTAGATACGCCATTTACAGTCGCGTACAAATCGAAGTCAAACCAGAAATGTACAACAGCCGTGTCAATAGCGTTCTATTTGTCGAAGACAGACAAACGAAGCAATTGCGGGTAGTGAGTTCCACTTCTGCTAATATTAGAGACCCATTGTTAAAGACAAGTTTGTCTTCACCAAACCGTGAGTCCCACGGAACAATTGCTGTACTGGTTCCTGTCAGCTGGTCGGAAAAGGGCGATCGCTTCCTAGCACGCAAGTTTGAAGGCGCAATGAACACCTCTGATGTCACAGACCACGCAGTTATTTGGAATCGCCAAAACAAGCAATCTCAGACTATAACCCCCTCTCAACAACAATACAAGCATGAGATTGCGGTGTTGTTAGGTTGGAGTAAAGAGCGACCTACCAATGTGCTGTTCCGTGCTGGTGAAATGGGTCAAGAAAAATGGCCCAAACTGACAGTTACTTATGATGGCACAACTGTAGCTGCAACTGATGCAGATCAACCAGTTACTTTTGGTGAAAAGGTGAAAAATATTTGGGCTGATCCCCATGTCGCCTATAGGTAGCCATCATTGACAGGGGTTAGGGATTAGGGAAACAAGCAAAAAATCTACCCTACATCCCCACACCCCTACCTCACAAAGGTTATCTTGCCTTCACAGATAATATTACTCCCTTCCCTTGTAAGCACACCCCTATACCCCACACCCTACACCCTACACCCCATTATTAAGTTAAGAAAAATTAAACTTGCCTTTCAGAAAAGATTTTGATACGACAGCTATATGTAAACTCTACGCAAGGCTGAGTGGAAGAGAAGAAATTAGGTTCTTGTCTATTGAGCCGCGATACTACGGATGAATCCGAAGGTAAAGCAGATGATACTTGACCAAAATCAGTTACACCTTAATAGTACATAATTACCAGTTAAATAAAATCGTTAAATCCTCTTCTGCTGAGAGAAAATGCCTTGGCTTTCGGGAAAATAATTTTCGGTGAATATGGTGATGAATGAAGCTGACAGCCCGAACAAAGAAGCTTTTGTTGAATCTACAGAATCGGCAAATCCGCCACAACCGCAACAGACAGGTTGTCCATTCTACTCGGTTGTGTCTGGTGAGAACACAACAATTGCGAACGTACCGCTATTAGCACCAGCACGAGAAAATGAGGAGTGCTTTGATGACATAAGCTCGGAAAATGCTCCTCAGCAAGACTGGGTTGCAGAACCCGATCGCGAACAGCAAACACGTGTAGACGCTGAATTCAAGCAATTACTCTCCTTGAATGACGAATTGCGTTCTGCTAATGATGAATTGTATAACCAAGTCCAAGACCTCACATCGGCTCTAGCTGAGTCAGAAAAGGCTTTGCAGTGGGAGAAAAAGCGATCAAGCATTACACAGTCAATGATGACCCAACAAGCAAAAGAACTGACTGGTGCTCAAGAGCAAATCCAGTCTTTGTTTCAACAGTTGGAAACTGCTACTCAAACTGTTCAACATCAAGAAAATTTAATTGAGAATTATAAAGCACAGCTAGAAATAAACCAACAACGCCTCGCCCAGTTGGAAAGGGAATGTACTCTGATTCAAGATAACCACAAAGAACAGTCTCACCAATTAATACAAGCAGAAAATGCGTGTCGTGAACTACGCACTCGATTGATGCGACAACAACGACAGACCTTACAGTATAAAGCAGCTCTGGAAAAGTGTCTGGATACAACCGTCCCCGGTTCCGATGTTCTTAATGATGACGATACCAGCAACAGACACCAAACATCCTCCCACTCAGCTAACGCTCTATTGACACATACACAACCGATTCAACCGTGGGGAAAAGACTCAGAATCTTGGACAGGCGAGCAAGATCATTTTTGGGAAGAATCCACCGACTCGCCCAACTCCACATGGAGCGATCCCGCACCCAATATATCATCGTTTCAGCCTCAGGACACTCACTCGGAAGAAAGTACGCCTGTACCAACTCAACCAACTGACACAGCTCAACAAGAAGTCTCTCAAAATGTCAATAACTTAGAAGAGCAGTTGGAAAGTACGATTCAAATGTTTTTTGCTGCTCATCCCGCGTTTACATCACCATCGTTTTCTACAGAAGAAACAGGTCATACAGAGGCGGCGTCGGCTATCTGGGAAACAACAGCAACACCACTTGCAGATGAGCCAGAATCTGCTCAATCAACTCAGAAAAGTGATAGTACTGGGGAAATGGAAGATTTTTGGTTAGAAATATCACAAAATAATTCAGTAGAATTACAAAAAGAAATCATCCCCAGTGGGGGATTGCCCTATGACTCTATGTCCGCTAGCACCCCTTCTCCAGTCCTCTACCCACACCGCCCACCCAAGAAGAGAAAGTCTCTAGCCTCTGTTGAATTGCCTCAGTTTAGACAAAAGAGTTAGTGGTTAGTTGTTAGTTGTTAGTTGTTAGTTGTTAGTCCTTCTTTACCACGATCCACCATCAACTATCAACTATCAACTATCAACTATCGACTATCAACTATCAACTATCGACTATCAACTATCGACTATCAACTATCAACTTGCAGTCTCGTTTCTGATGTGACTGTTGTTACTTGATGATTGGGTAGCGCAGTACCAGTGGTGACAGCGTAGGCGATCGCTAACAACCACAACCACAATGCTGGATAACGGGGTTCGAGCCAAGGACGCACCCGACTGAGGAAACGGGGGAACCATCCTTTGAGCAAAGTGCTGACAAAAGTATGGCGTCCAAAGTCAAAATAGTTTTTTGTCCATCGCAACAAATCTTTAGCACCTGCGAGATCCCAAATCCACAATAGCAACACGGGATTGTTTTTTGCTGCTTTTAGCGCCAGTCGATTAAAAGTCCACCAATCGAATCTATCTTTAATAAAATTATCTGCCACTTCTGGGGGTTCATCTGCCAAGAGCCCAAAAAAGTTATTCAGCATTGAGTTGATTCGCTGCGGGGGTACAAATTTTCCGGTAGGAACCATCATCCCTTTGGAAAACATCCAAGTAACGGCAATGTTATTCTGGAAAGCACGAATTTTGTTCAAATGCTTTGCTTTTAATAGGTCGTGCTTGAGGGCGGTATCTAAAAGTTTGGTGAGACGTTCTAAGTTCCGGACTAGAGAACCAAAACCAGTGAACACCAGAGGTGATTGAAGCGATGCTGCATCCCCGATCGCAATCAATCGATCAAAAGCCACCGTGCGATCGCGACTTCCAACACTAAAATGTCCTGGTATGTAACCAAATGTTGGCTTTTTCCACACCAATTTGTCCAAATCGCAACGTCGGTACTCAGGCAAAATAGTGAAAAAGTCTTCGTACATTTCCAGTAAAGAACCAGGATTTTTGGGATTGACTTGGTGGTAGTGAAACAAATAAATCGTTAATTCTTCACCTCCACCTGGAAACAATTCCCAAATTAGCTGGCGTCCCCGTGAAATATCCCCATGACTGTTGAGAACGTCCCCATATTGGGAGTCCCAAACCCCTGGTTCAAATCCACTCTCTACTACTGCGCCTACTGTCGGACAAACACTATCGAAAGCACGACTCCCATTCAATTGCCATGCTATAGGCGAAGCGGACCCCATTGCATCCACAAGCAGCCGTCCACTGACTTGCTTTTCTGTTCCATCAGGCAAAAACTTGACAGAAATTAAGACTTGTGTATTATAAACATCGCCTCGTAGAAACTCTGTTTCATCCCAGATTTCACCACCAGCCTCACGCAGTTTTTTCCCACACAACTCTAACAGTTTCTCAGAATTTAACGCGATATTCAGCACGGTGGGTGTGTGTAAAATGGGAGCTTTGAGATGCTTGGGGTTATTTGCATCAAAAAATTTGTTAAACCCGTCTTTATACTCCCGTGCGATCGTTGCTTCCACTTCTGCGGGAGTCAGCAAACCTAAATTGACCAAACTTTGAATCTCATTGCGAGAAATATTCCACTCTCGGTTCATCCATCCAAAGGGTAGTCTTTCGAGCAGCAGCACTTTGTAACCTAGTTTTGCCATAACTGCAGCGTGGATGACGCCCAACGCTCCACCGACATAAATCAAGTCATATTGGGGAGTGGATGTTGTTTTTCCCCATTCCCCTGGATGAGAGAACACCACTTGACGCGGTTGCTTGGGATTGCGAACACCTTGTCGCCATCTTTGCTCCCACCAATACACACGCTGGAGGTCATATTCTCCATTGGGCATGTTCTGAAAATATTTAGTCGTGAGAGGATAATAAGGAGCGAGTGCTTCAAAAATGGATTTTCCGGATAAATCAATTGTTGGTGGTTCAGGGTAGTTGTGGGGAAAGCAGTTTCTGAGACCTGTTGTCAAACTTTTGAGGATTTGCTGTTCTTGTGGAAATGGTTTGTCTCCCCAACGGAATGCTTTGAGGTAGGTCGTTCGCTGTACCGACCATACGAAGACAGATAGTTCTGTTGGTAACTTTCCTGAAGTACTTTCCTCCCTGGCTGTAGTCTTTGGTATTCTTATGCGAACGCCTTCTGGAGTACACTGTGTCTCCCCAATTCCCGATTCAAACTCAGCTTGTAGCCACTGACGAACTGCGGCTGTATCGGGGGTTGGGATTTCTAAATAAAGTAACTCTTGCATTTTCTTTGAAATCTCCAATAAATTTATGCATTTAGGCAGATTTAACAAAAGAATAAACTGCGGTAGACTCCGCCCTATCACTTTCTTAAAGATTCAGTAAAGAAATTTTAAGAGTTTCTCAAATTTATTGTTCATTTTGTTGTTTTGTAAAGGCACGCCATGAATTATCCCATCCCAGACAACCCACAAGAAATCTTTGCACTGCGGCAAAAGCCGATTGATGAAGAAATGCTTGCTGCTGCGATCGCTGGTGTTATTAAAATTGTCCGCGATCGGGGTCAATCTTTGGAAGAATTGACCGCCCAAGTGCTAGCCGATGATAGTCTACTTGATACAAACCAAAGGCGATGGTTAAGCAAAGTCGTTACCCAAGCTTGGGAAAGTTTGTGACACAGTAGATAGTAGATAGTGGTTAGTGGATAGTGGTTAGTCGTAAAGAACAACTAACAACTAACAACTAACAATGAACGCATAAGAAATTTTATTCAAATTGCCGATCACCTTTATGGTGTGGGAGTTTCAAGAGATTGTCTGGGATTGGCAATTTGACTCATGATTATACTTTGAGCGAGCACTTTAGCGATCGCGCTTCTTACGACAATATAGGGGCAATTAGCTCCCCTCGAAAGTGTATTGCACGCAACCGAGAACTGCTGTAATTTATTTACATTTCAATCTGCATATGGGCGAACAACCGTTCGCCCCTACATTGTACATACGGGCGAACAACCGTACCCTGCGGGAAGGCTCCGCCAACACCCCTACACCCTACACCCTACACCCTATATTTCTTCACTCTGCGTCATCCGGATATTCTTGAGCTATTGCTGCTAGTTGGTTGAAAGATTTCACCACTGCCGTAAATTCTTCTGAAGCGTAGTTAACAACACTCGCTACTTCCAGAATAACTTGATTTGCAGCTGCCGAAGACTGTATTTGTTTGGTTGCAACTTGGGTTATTTCCTCAATGAGTGAGTCCATTTGAGTATTGACAGTAGCAATTTGACTGAGTTTTTCGCGTGTTATGTCTACGAGTTGAGCTCCAGTCGTTACCTGTTCTGTTCCGACGCGTATCGCTACCATCACGTCCTGAGTTTCTGCTTGAATTTTGTTGATAAGGCGTTCGGTTTCTGCAAGGCTCTCTTTCAACTGTCGAGTCGAGAGGACAACTTTTCCGGCGATCGCACTCACCTGTTGTTCGGAATTCCCATTCCGGGTCGCCTCTAGCGCTATATTCATTGCTTGTAAATTGAGTTGCGAAATCTCATTCCCCATTGGAATTATTGCTGTAGTTAGGTTTTTGGATGTCTCTTCCAACGGATTAATCTTCTTGGGGGCTTCTACTATGACCTGTCGGATAGTGACTATACTATCCAAAACCCGAACCATTGCTTCATAAGCAGCCTGTACTTCCTGATTAACTTGATGCCTATAAAGTTTCATTTGTTCAATGACAGAACTGATCCCTTGAGACAAATCAGCCACAGCTTGAATGCGCTCGTAAGCCACTTGAACGGACTCTCTTTGACTTAACGCCTCCTGTGTCAGAATTTGGACAGATTTTTGATGTTGTTTCAGCAGTGCTAACACTTGACGCTGAAGAGCTTCTTTTTGCTGATATTGCTCTTGAGATGCAGTTTCAGACACTTGGTACGCTTGCTCTAACTTATTCAGGAGTCGAGCGTGGTCTAGCGCAAATCCAACTTGCATAGCTAACTGAGCGAACAAATCAATTTCCTCCTGTTCCCAGTTTCGGGTTTTGGAGCATTGATGGGCAATTAATAAACCGAATAGTTTGTCATCTTTGAGGATAGGAGCCACCAAATTGGCTTGAACAGCAAAGCGTTCGAGTTGGTTAATGTGACAATCGGTTAAATCTGCTTCATAAATATTAGCGATCGCCCGAACACGACCTGCTTGATACTGGTCTACATAACCATTGACAAAACAGGGGTCTTCGATCTCTGCTCGCAACGCTTTCGGAAAACCTGGAACTACTGATTCTGCCAAGACAATTCCATACCAATTAGCATCAAAGCCAAAAACGATAACGCGATCCGTTCTTATTGCTTTGCGGATTTCTTCAACAGTCGTTTTTAAAATATCTTCTTCAATGAGCGACGCTCGAATACGACGGGTAATATCGATAAATAGCTGGAGTTGAGAGGCTTTTGCGTCTACTTGCTCTAACAATTTCGCATGGTCAAGAGCAAAACTAACCTGAGCAGCCAATTGAGCTAATAAAGTTTTCTCAGAATTTTGCCAAACACGAGGACTAGAACACTGATGAGCAATCAGTAAACCATAGAGCTGGTTTTCACGAATAATAGGAGCGACCAAATTCGCCTTGACCGCAAATCGCTCCAGTAGAGCAATATGACATTCAGTCGTATCAGCTTCATAAATATTGTCAATCGCATGAACGCGACCTTGGCGATATTTTTCTATATATTCTTCTGCAAAACAGGGATCGTGGACTGTAGACCATAAAGCTTTGGGCCAACCAGGTGCCACTGATTCTTCTACCACAGATCCATCCCAGTTTCTGTCAAAGCGGAACACAATCACGCGGTCTGTTTTAAAAGCTTGACGAACTTCCTCCACAGCAGTTCTTAAAACCTCTTCTTCCGAACGTGCTCCCCAAATGTGGTGACTAATATTCATCAATAACTGAGAACGCTCCGCTGCTGCTTCTTGCCTCCATAAGATATCCGGTAGTTGCTGTTCTATCAACTTGAGATTTGTCTCTAAAGCAACCAGTTCATCTTTATGAGCATCTGTCGGATGAGTATCACTTTCTTCACGCAACAATCTATTGACCACCTTGGTAGAAGTTTTGGAAGCCTTGATAACTCGATAAACAGCACGATTTGCCAAGAACACAGCACTTGCACCGGCTAATACTGCTGTAACTCCAGTCGCAATGAGTAGAGATGTCAGTGGCGTTTGTAGGGTAGATGATGCTTGTCGTCTCCCTTGGACCTGGAGCGTCTGTCGGTAGATTAACTGACCACCCAAATAAGCACCTGTACCCAGTAATAATACTGGTAGCATACTTACAGAAACTGCCAAAGCCATCACCTTGGTTGTGAAACTCCACTGCTGTTTTTGCCCAGAAAGCTTCGATGGCTTGCGGTTACTGGAATGGGGCGAAGGAGAGGGAGTTAGAGTCATGCATTAGCTTTCCATTTATTTTGTATATCTTTGAGCCAACAGCTGACAGCTAATAGCTATTAGCTTCAAAATTTGGGTAAAATTGGTAACACTACCCTTTAAACACACTGGAAAAAACAGCATAGTGAAATATATCAATATTATAAAATGTATTCACTCAAACAGACTTGAGCACTCTTCCAAATATTTTTCTTAGCCAGCGAATAAAAGTGTAGAGTAGGCGCGGGAATAAAGTTACCATTCAAAGGCTAGGCGAAAAAGAATTAGAAACCGGGTTTCTTCAAGAAACCCGGTTTCTGGGAAGTTGCTGGTAACTCAACTATTGTTAACCGAATAGTATTGAATCAACTCGAACCAGCCAAAGCCACCTCAGCTTGAGAGTGCAACAATAAACCGTATTCCAAACCTTCCACAACTGCTTGATAGGAAGCCTCCAAAATGTTGGTTGAAACTCCTACGGTTGTCCAACGTTGATGACCGTTTCCCGACTCTACCAAAACTCTTGTTTTGGCAGCAGTACCTGTATGTCCATTGAGAATCCGGACTTTGTAGTCTGTCAATTCAAATTCAGCAATGTTCGGATAGAAATTAGTCAGTGCTTTGCGTAAAGCTGCATCCAATGCTGCAACGGGTCCATTTCCTTCCGCTGCTTCTAGAATATCTTTTCCGTTCACAGCGACTTTTACTGTAGCAAGGGCGCTGGTTATTTTTTCACCTTGAACTAAGTCACAGTGAACTTGGAAGCCTTTGATTTCAAAGAAATTTTGGCGATTTCCCAAAGCTTCGCGCATTAATAATTCAAAACTCGCTTCCGCCGCTTCAAATTGATAACCTTCATTTTCCAAATCTTTGAGGTGTTGCAGAATTTGACCCGTGGTTGGGTTATGTTTATCAAGTTCAATCCCAAAGGAACGGGCTTTTGCTAAGACGTTACTGACTCCCGATTGTTCGGATATGACAATGCGGCGAGAGTTACCAATTTGTTCCGGTTGAACGTGTTCGTATGTCAGGGGATTGCGTTGTACAGCCGAGACGTGAAGCCCGCCTTTGTGAGCAAAAGCCGATCGCCCGACAAAGGGTGCATGGTCATCAGGTGCAAGATTGACGACTTCACTGACAAAGCGGCTGATTTGTGTAAGTTGAGATAGCTGATTATCTTCAATACATTTGTACCCCAATTTTAACTGTAAATTGGGGATCAGCGAACAGAGATTGGCGTTACCGCAACGTTCGCCATAGCCATTCATTGTACCTTGTACCATTCTGACGCCAGCCATCACACTAGCGAGGGCGTTAGCAACGGCTGTGTCTGAATCGTTATGAGTGTGAATACCTAGCTGTGTCCTGGGCGGCAAAACCTCTCTCACTTCTGTGACAACTTGAGTAATTTCATGGGGTAGTGTACCCCCGTTGGTATCACAAAGTACTATCCATTCAGCACCTGAGGCGATCGCTATTTTTATTGTTTCCAGAGCATATTTTGGATTGTGCTTATAACCATCAAACCAGTGCTCTGCATCATAAATCACATGACGCCCCTGGCTGCGAAGATACTCAATTGTATCTTGAATCATCGCCAAGTTTTCTTCTAGAGTTGTGTGCAACCCTTCTGTCACATGAAAATCCCAAGATTTACCCACAATTGTCACCCAGCGAGTCCCAGCCGCTAGAATTGCTTGCAGCATAGGGTCTTCAACTGCTGATTTATGGGGACGGCGGGTAAAGCAAAAGGCAACAATCTCCGCTTGCTGAAGTGGTTCTTCTTGGAGATGCCAGAAAAATTGTACATCCTTGGGATTTGCTCCGGGCCAACCACCTTCAATAAAAGGAACTCCTAGTCTATCTAGCCTGCGAGCAATGCGTAACTTATCTTCTGTAGAAACCGATAATCCTTCGCGCTGAGTACCATCTCGAAGCGTAGTGTCATATATCCAAAGTCGCGTTGAGTTATTTGCACTCATATGATAGAGAAAACGAGACTAATAAAACAGTTATCAGTTATCAGGTATCAGTTTTTCAGTTACTGGTAACAACTGTTTACAAATCTTGAGGTTACGACCTTGCTACCGATTGTTAAGTCTCTCAAGAGTTACCGATGAAGGTTTATCAAATCCACATCTATTTACTATGAAATTTTCTTATTTTCTTAAGTCATTCATTATATACTACTTTTGCTATTTTCTACATCAGAAATAAGTTGTTACAATAGAAGCAAAAGCCGACATAGAAAATACAGATGCCTGAAGTACAAGCACAAGGGAAGTCAATTGAGTGCCATCGCGGAGACAATCTGCGGCGAATATTGCTGCAAAATGGTATTGACCTCTACAATAGCGGTGCTAAGGTAATAAACTGTCGGGGAATTGGCACTTGTGGAACCTGCGCCGTCCTTGTGGAAGGTGAAGTGTCACAGGTAAATTGGCGCGATAAAACGCGGCGTACGCTACCTCCCCATTCTCCCACAAAGAACCTGCGTTTAGCGTGTCAAACCAAGGTTTTAGGGGATGTGAGAGTGACGAAATTTGATGGTTTTTGGGGACACGGTTCTCAAGTAGTTTGGACACCAGAAGGTTAAAACGGAGAAAAAAATATGGGTAGATGGACACCACTTATCCTCATGGCTGGAGGCTTAGCGATTTTGCTTGGTACATTACTGGGTATCAGCTTTCCTATGGGCGGACAAAATAGTGCTCAAAATCAAGAACCTAGAAATAGAGCATCAAAAGTATTGCCCGCTAACATTAACGTAGATAACAGTAACACAGGAAATACACCTGTTACGCAGAAAAAAGATAGCGTTGCTCAGGTCAACCAAGATAGCAACACAAGTAACGACCAAACCCAAGAAGATATAAACACAACCACAGACAACAATCAGTCAACCACTGACACTCCTCAGAATAATGAACCCATTAGAGCCTTGTGGTAGTGCAAGTCATTAATAGTTGTATCGATATATACTCTGCATGGGAACAAATTGAGATGAGTGAGTTGGCTAAAATCCATTAGCTATAAGTTCTTAGCTGAAAGCTGAAAGCTGAACGCTCAAAGTATAATAGGTTGCGAGTTGTAGGTTATCGGTTATGAGTCATGAATCTAACACCAATAGTCTACAATCTATAGTCTGAACTCCAGTTTTTTCTGGCTAGCGACTGTTGACGGTTGGTCTGATGATATTGACTATTGTAAAGGCGTGCTACGGTACGCCTTTACAAATAATTCATGACAAAATAACTGATGACTAGTGATGTTTTAATTATTGGTGGCGGTGTTATAGGGTTGGCGATCGCCTTAGAGTTGAAATTACGAGGTTCTCAGGTGACAGTAGTTAATCGCGACTTTCACTCCGCCGCTTCCCACGCCGCCGCTGGGATGCTAGCACCTACGGCTGAAAGAATTTCGCATGAAGCCATGTTGGAATTGTGCCAGCGTTCTTTATACTTATACCCTGACTGGACACGAAAACTTGAAGAATTCACCAGTATTAACACTGGTTACTGGTCTTGCGGTATTTTAGCACCAATCTATGACAAAAGCAGCAGAGATTTCCCTCCTTCCTCTCCTTGCGATTGGCTAGATAAAGAAACAATTCATCAATATCAGTCGGGACTAGGAGAAGAGGTAATTGGTGGTTGGTGGTATCCTGAAGACGGACAAGTAAACAATCGTGCTTTGGGACAAGCACTCATAACAGCTGTCAAGTCCCTTGGGGTTGAACTGAAAGAAGGGATTACGGTGGAAGGAATTCAACAACAGCAGCGCCTAGTGACCGGCGTACAAACTAATGCTGGAGTTCTCCGTGCTGAACACTATGTGTTAGCTACAGGTGCTTGGACAAATTCTTTGTTTCCGTTACCCGTACGTCCACGTAAAGGGCAAATGCTCAGTATACGAGTCCCAGACTATGTAACAGAATTAGCACTGACACGAGTTTTGTATGGAGACGATGTCTACATCGTACCCAGGCGCGATCGCCGAATCATTATTGGTGCAACCAGTGAAAATGTTGGCTTTACTCCCCATAACACACCCGCAGGAATTCAAAACTTACTACAGAAAGCTATCCGTTTATATCCCCAATTACAGAATTATCCTCTTGAAGAATTATGGTGGGGATTTCGCCCCGCAACCCCAGATGAATTACCTATTCTTGGTACTAGCCCCTGTCAAAACTTGACTTTTGCGGTTGGTCATTATCGGAATGGTATTCTGCTGACACCCATCACAGCAACTTTGATTGCTGAATTGGTTTTAGAACAAAAATCCGATCCTCTCATTTCTCATTTTCATTATTCCCGTTTCCACACTCAGCCATCTACCCCCCAAATGCTTACACTCAGCAATCAGCCATCAGCAATTAGCAATCAGCCATCAGCAATTAGCACTCTGGAAGATACTCCTTTAAAAATTGCAGGTAAAACTTTCCAATCTCGCTTGATGACGGGAACGGGTAAGTATCGCAATATTGAGGAAATGCAGCAAAGCGTTATTGCAAGTAAATGTCAAATTGTGACTGTTGCTGTGCGACGGGTACAAACCAATGCTCCCGGACATGAAGGTTTAGCAGAAGCTTTGGATTGGACGAAAATCTGGATGTTGCCAAATACTGCAGGCTGTACAACAGCAGAAGAAGCGATTCGCGTTGCACGTTTGGGGCGGGAAATGGCAAAATTGCTTGGACAGGAAGATAATAACTTTGTCAAGCTAGAAGTCATTCCTGATGTTAAGTATTTGTTACCAGATCCCATTGGGACTCTAGAAGCTGCAGAACAACTTGTGAAAGAGGGTTTTGCTGTGTTACCATACATTAATGCTGATCCAATGTTGGCGAAACGTTTGGAAGAAGTAGGCTGTGCTACAGTGATGCCCTTAGCTGCCCCTATTGGTTCGGGACAGGGATTGAAAACAGCTGCTAATATCCAAATTATCATTGAAAATGCTAAAGTCCCTGTTGTGGTAGATGCAGGGATTGGAACTCCGTCAGAAGCGGCGCAAGCGATGGAGATGGGAGCAGATGCTTTGTTAATTAATAGTGCGATCGCCCTATCAAATAATCCACCAGCAATGGCACGTGCTATGAGTCTAGCTGCGATCGCCGGTCGTCTAGCCTTCCTCGCTGGTAGAATGCCCTTGAAAGACTACGCCAGTGCAAGTTCTCCTTTGAGTGGGACGATTACAAATTAGGGTGTAGGGTGTAGGGTGTGGGGGTAGGGAAATTTCTTCACTACACTCAAAACCCCACACCCTATTTCTGTAACGATTTATCTCTTAGAGAGATGAGCATTTATACCGTTTATGTAACATTAGATTAAGAATAAAGATAAAGAAAAGGAAGTTGGTTCATGCCTTATACAACAGAAGACGGTGGTCGTTTAAATAACTTTGCAAACGAACCTAAAGTTTATAAAGCAGAGCCTCCAAGCGATCGACAAAAGGTTAACTATGTTGTCTTGGGAGCCGTCGGCATGATTTTGGTTATTGGTTTGATTTTCGTTGCTTTCTCGGTTTCCAGTTTGAGCTAACAATAAAAATTTTTCGGTGTTGCTCAAAAGTGTGAATTATTTTTTAGCCTCGCGCAAAGACGCAAAGACGCTAACTCATATCTTGTACCTAGGTCAAAAACCGGGTTTGGTGAGAATGATAATGCTAAAAAAGCTTAATTCTTCGTTTAGAAACCCGGTTTTTCAGGTCTTGTTGAGAATGGTGCAAGATGTCAGCTAAGGTTTTTTTGCGCCTTTGCGCCTTTGCGTGAGATTTTTATGCTATTAGTCAGTAACGCCAATTTTTCGTAACCCAATTCACTTTTTTTTGCCGATCGCAGGTTTCTTTATTCTGTAGGAGCCTGCTTTTTGCTTTGTAAGAATTACATGATTTGTTTGTATAGATATACACTGTATATTCCCTATATGGTCAAACCTAAATTATCCTGAACAAAGCAACAGTTACTTGAAAATCATAGTCATAGTTGAGTTTATTGGCTGTTTGTATGTGTCCCACAAGGGCTTGTCCACCATGTTTTGGCTCCATTAGCCGCCATGAATGTAAATGAAAATCCGCCTTCAGATAATTTCGCTTGGAATCGGCAAGTCTATCATCGCCTAAAACTTGCCCTCAGTCTTGGTTTGCGAAGACAAATTTTTTTAGCGGTGTGCGATGATTTAAATTTAAGGAATCAGGTAGCGGCAAGGTTGCATTCCACATTGGCTTATCCTGTTGGGCAAGTCTTGTACCAGCCATCCAATACCCAGGAAGCCAGCACACCAGCTTATCCGCGACTTGTCACTTTAAGGTTGAATTTAAGCGATCCCAACCCCATAGCCCAGATAAATCAATGGTTGTCTAATTATCCACCGCCCGTAGTTGGAGCTACAAAAGACACCCCAGGGCGACCATTACCCATTCCAGCATTCCAGATTGTTGGCGTTGAACAGCTTACTAAACAGCCAGTAGCAGTACAGCGCTTATTTTTGCACTATCTACGGTTATCCGAGCAAAGCCTGTCTAATTTTGAATCTAGCTTGTTATTGTGGACATCACGTCCTTGGCTCTATGCCATGCAGCAGTCCGCACCACAGTTTTGGCGTTATCGTACCGGTCTTTTTATATTTGCCGGAGAACCTACGCCATCAAACCACAATAACAACTCACCCGAACGTTTTTCTAGTACTAGAAGTACGGAATTAGCTACTCTTGAGGAGTCTCTTTTAGAAGAAGCCGTCTTTCAAGAGGATTTCGACTTTCCAAATCAGCTATCAATCAATCGGGGACACAATCAGCAAGAACCCCCAACTAACAAATCAGAAATCTCAACAAATATACCTCTTCAAGACGAACCAATTGATGGAGACAGCACCCCCAGTACGCCCGCACCACTACGTATATCTCGTGTTAATAAGGAATTAACGGAACTCGTATTAGCAACAATTAATACCACCTTTTCCAATGACGATGAACAGCACTTACAAGTGCAGCAAATTCTAGAGGAAATAGAGGAATTGCATGAAAAAGAAGCTTCGGGAGTTGAACTTGCATCTGCATATCAGCGCTTGGGGCATTTGTACCGCCTTCGGATTGAACAAGGAAATTCAACTTTAGAAAACTTAATGATTGCAATTCTTGCTTATCAAGAAGCAGTTACCCATGATGAAAATTCATCTCAAGTACCGGATATATTAAATGACTTGGGTACCCTTTACTGGATGCTGTACCGTACCCCACCCAATTCTGAAGAAGGACAAACTTACATCGAACAGGGTATAGAGTTCTATCAGTTGGCGTTAAAGCTTATTTCACCAGAAACCCATCCTGAAACTTATGCTAGGGTACAAAATAATTTGGGAACAGCTTACGGTGATTTAGCTCGTTTTACTAACCCAGGAGAAAATTGGCAGCAAGCTGTTGTCGCTTACAGTGAAGCACTGCGTTACCGAACAGCGGAAATGGAACCATTGAAGTATGCTGCTTGCCAAAATAATTTGGGTACCGCTTACTGGCATTTGGCGCAATACAATCAACCCGTTGAGCATCTTAAGAAAGCCATTGCAGCTTATCAATTGGCGCTTGGTTACTACAACCCCGAACAAGAACCGCTCAAGTATGGCATGATTCAAAATAACATTGGGACTGCACACTGGAACATTGCACAGTACGAACAACCAGGGGAAAATTTGCCCCTAGCTATTGAAGCTTATAAAGAAGCGCTTAAGTACCGCACTCCTACGAATGTTCCCCCCGCTTGTGCTGCTACCCAAAATAATCTTGGCACCGCTTATTGGCATTTAGCAAATCAAGCTCAAACCTCTAAAGAAGAAAAGCAAAAATTGTTAGAACAGTGCGTTAGTGCCTATGAAGAAGCGCTTTCCCTGGCTCACTCCTTAAGTGGTATGCCTTTGAGTTTTGATGTATTTGCTACTCATAATAACTTGGGTCTTGCCTACTATCAACTAGCAACAACTCCATATTTTAATTTAGAGAAAACAACTCGTTCTAAATATTTAGAAGCAGCTTTAGACAATCATTTGCAAGCATTGAATGGATTGAACAAACAACCTGATGCTTATCAAACAACTTTTAATTATCTTGTGAAAACAATTCGTGCTTTCCACAGCGAATTTGGAATACAGGGACAAAACTTAGCTTTATCTAAAATTCCCGGTCATTTGTTGCCTGAGATTCTACCGAAATTGTGATGTAAAGTACCTATGTAAGTACTTATGGAGAAATATTTATATATTTTTTAAACTGGCTAAAATCGCTGTAATCCAGCACTATTGCCTATTGCCTATTGCCTATTGCCTCGTTCAACTAGATAATTTATTTTACACGACTACTTATCCATTCGTGCATTGTTGAAGATGACTTTTAAAATCCAACTTGTACCTCAGTCCCGGTGTTTTTTGACAGCAGTTTTATTTCTGACACTATGTGCTTGTAACGCAGGTGAAAACCAAACTTCTATCCCAGAGGCAAAAGCTGCTGGTTTATTGAGTAGCGATGTGCTGATTGATGGTTCAGGTGTTGTCTTCCCCATGTCTCAATTAATGGCTCAAGAGTTTATGGAGGATTATCCTGAGGTGAATGTAGCTGTTGGCTTATCTAATACTACACAAGGATTGCAGAGCTTTTGCAGTGGGGAAATTGACATCTCTACTGCTTCGCGTCCGATTAAAAAATCTGAAATTGAACTGTGTGAAAAAAACAAGATTGAATTCGTTGAAATTCCGATCGCTTTCGGCGGTATCAGCGTTACTGTCAATCGCGCCAACAACTGGGCTACCTGTCTCACCCCAAAGGAGTTGGGCAAAATTTGGGAAAGAGCACCCGAAGGAAAAATCGTCAACTGGAAACAAGTCCGCAACGGCTATCCCGATAAACCTCTAGCACTCTACGGACTTGATAAAGAATCTGGTACATACTCTTACTTCATTCAAGCTACAGTTGGTGAAGGTGAAGGTCGCAATGACTACACCTCAAATCAAGAGCAGGATGTGCTGGTTGAGGGGGTGCGATCGGATGAGCGCAGTCTTGGTTTCTTTGCCATTAGCTACTACCTAAAAAATAAAGATACTCTCAATCTTGTTGCAATTGAGAACGCCCAAGGCAAATGCGTAAAGCCAAGTCAAGAAACGGTAAAAAGCGGCACTTACAATCCCTTAACTCGTCCTTTGCTTTTATATATTAACAAAGTTTCTTTACAAAAAAGATCGGCTGTTAAAGCCTTTGTTAACTACTATATTGCGCCTGCAAACAATTACTTGATTTTAAAGAGTGGCTATGTCACTTTACCAGAAAATATTCTCTTGAAGGTTCAGACGCGTGTTGATAATGCCACCATCGGCACGATATTTAAAAATGAATCTTCAATAGGTGTAAAATTAGTTGATATTTTGTAAAAATCGTGTTTGTGAGAGCAGACTAATTATTAGTATATCCGAAATTATGCGAGGTTTAGCGAAAACAATTATGCCTGGACAATTTAGGCGACGGAAATTTTTGTTCTTTGGGTCAGCTATTTTAACCAGCATTCTTTTAAAAGCTTGCCAAGCTACTAGCACAAATAAATCAGAGAAGACTGCAGAAAGTGCTAGTACACAAGAAGGTACGAGCAAAGATACAATTAAAGTTGGTATTCTCCACTCCCTCACTGGCACGCTGGCGACTAGCGAAATCGCAGTTGTGGAAGCAGAAAAGCTTGCTATTAAAGAAATTAATCTTGCAGGAGGAGTCCTGGGAAAGCAAATTGAAGTCATCCTTGAAGATGGAGCTTCCGACTGGGATTTGTTTAAGGTAAAAGCCGAAAAGTTAATCGAGCAAGACAAAGTTGTTACCGTTTTCGGTTGCTGGACTTCTGCTAGTCGCAAGGCGGTTCTTGATGTTTTTGAATCAAGAAATCATCTGCTTTGGTATCCTGTACAGTACGAAGGTCAAGAATGTTCCAAAAATGTTTTTTATACAGGGGCTGCACCAAATCAGCAAATTGAGCCTGCGGTTGATTGGCTCCTCAAAAACAAGGGAAAAGAGTTTTTTTTGGTAGGTTCTGACTATGTTTTCCCTCGCACCGCCAACGCTATTATAAAAAAGCAACTTGAAGCCAGAAAGGGTCTAACTGTTGGTGAAGAGTACCAACCCTTAGGCAGCAAGGAGTTTACCTCTATTATTGCTAAAATCAAAGAGTATTTACCAAACGGTGGAGTAATCTTTAATACCCTTAATGGTGATAGCAACACAGCGTTCTTCAAATTAATGAAGAGTGCTGGACTTGGAGCGGACAAGTATCCAGTCATGTCAGTTAGTATTGCTGAAGAAGAAGTCCGGCAGATTGGTAAAGATATTCTCCTTGGTCATTATGCTTGTTGGAACTACTTCCAAACAGTGGAAACGCCTGTGAATAAGCAGTGGGTGGAAAACTTCAAAGCTGAGTATGGAGTCGATTTAACGACAACCGATCCGATGGAAGCTGCTTACATTATGGTTTACCTCTGGAAACAAGCTGTGGAAAAAGCTGGAACTGCTGACGATTTAGAAAAAGTGCGGCTTGCAGCAATGGGTCAACAGTTCAATGCACCCGCAGGTTTGGTAACTCTGCAAGCTAATCACCATCTTTCTAAAACCGTATATATTGGTCAAGTTAGAAGTGATGGTCTGTTTGAGATCGTCTGGTCTACAGGTAAACCAATTGACCCTCAGCCTTGGAACCAATTCTTATCTGCTACTCAAGGTTATGCCTGTGATTGGTCTGACCCAAATAAGGGAGGTAAATTTAAGGTAAAATAAGTAACGCTTTAGTTTTGAGGCAATTAAAAAAATAGAAAACAAGTGATGAGCAGCAATATCTTCATCAGAATCGGCCAGTAAAGTAACTTCGATACAAGGTTCTTTTTATACTGGGTAAAGTTTAAATTGGGATAGGATATCAACAGAATAGCATTAATACCTACTAAAAAAATGAACAGATAAGTGACCAAGTAGAAATACTCGAAGTAGACAAGAGTTTGCGCGACAACTTGTTCTCGAAGCGATACTTGTTCAAGAATGACGATGAATACAAAACCAGCACAAGCTGCCAAAGCCTCGATAGCGTTTTCGTTATTGGCAATCAGCAGCATCGCAAATAACAGGGTGATGACAATAATTATTGGACCTGTTTTAGAAATGAATAGACTTAGGAAGTTTCTTTTGAGAATAAGATTAAAAGTGAGTTCCGGAAAATTTCTTTTGCTTCCATTAGCTGTAAAACCAAAATTCGTATCATAGCTTTTGAACTGATACTCTAAAAAACTCTGAGAAAGCGTCCAGCCATTTAAAGCAATATCCTTATATACACCGGGCTTGGTTGTCGGATTTGTTACGTTGTAGCCTTCTAAATCTGGAACCAGAATCACCCGACGGTTTAAGTCTGGACGGTTGAAGTCCTGATGCCATAACCGAAGTTGGACATTTTTCTCATCAAAGGGATACTTGTCAAAATCGAAATCCTGACGGAAGGTGGACTCAAAATACCAACCGATGACTTCAGTATTACCAACTTTATAATGATAAGCTTCCTTCACCTCAATATCATTAGCAGTTGTAACATCAGGCATGATAAAACCGCGAGACAGCTTTTCAGGAATATTATTGTTATATTTTTGCCAGATGTAACCGGTGATAAAAGCTTCGTTAGGACTGGGAAAACTGAGAGACTGAACAAAAATTCCCGTAGGAATATAGATGGGGGGCTGTTGGTTGAATTGCTTGCTTAACCTGATTTGGGGTTCTAGTAACTTATTCACCCCCATCTGACTGAACAGCAAATTCCGATTTTTGTGATTGCTAGACTCTGCTAGAGCTAAATTCCAAATCAACCCAATCTCTGTCGCGAACAAGATACTGGCAAACAACGATACTACCACAAGACTTTTAACCCTGCCCGAATATGCCCGCGACAGGAGGATTGATAGAAAAACAAGAAACCAGATAGTTGCAAGGCTGGACCCGATGAGCGTGCGCCTCTTGGTTTCGCTGTCAAGTAGAGCTTCGTCTTTGATAAAGACGACTCCCACTACCCATCCGTTCCGCTTACTGGGTTGCAGGACGAGGAAGGCATTTTGACCTGTGATTTCATCTTTCAATTCGGTTTCTACTTTTTCACCCTCCAGCGCTTTCCTCACTAAACCTTGAAGTTTTTTGTTGTTCTCAAATTCGGGGATTTGAAAAATTTGCTGTTGATTTTTCACATACTCGTTAATAGGATGGTACAGAAAAGAGCCTTTGTTTGAAATTAGAAATCCATAGCCGACTTGACCAAGATTAAGTGAAGACATTATCTCTTTGAGTTTCTCCAAAGAAAACTCGGCGAAGACTACACCTTTGAGTGGTTTTTTTGGCAGCCTTAAGTCATAAAAAGGGGCATAAAATCCCAATACTTGATTGCTATATAACGAAGTTTCTGGCAAAAAGTAGGGTTCTCCCCAATAAGGACCCTTGACAAAAGCGAGCTTATACCAGTTAGTGTTGTTATATTGAGTTTGCTTGTAGATATCCTCAAGTTGAAGTAATTGAAGCGGATTTTTCAATCTTGTATAGAAGGGTGCATATAGCTCGACTGTTGGATCGTGGGCGAAGGGTTTATAGGCAACACCGAGGTTTAAAAGGTCAGGATTTTTCTTCATTTCCTGCTGTAACTGGTCTAATAGCTGCTCATCGTTGATTTTGCCATTATCGAGTTTAGTAGTGAGAGAAAGAACGGTTGTTTGGGCTAAACGCAACTTTTGCTCAATTTCCAGATTAGCTAGAACTGCTTGTCGCCTAGCGTTGTTTTTCGCCTCTTGGAGTCTTTGCTCTTGTTCTTGTAAGTAATTGTAAAAACCAAATACTGAAAACAAGAAGCAAGTTACACACAAAGTTAATGATGTGTAAAATACCCGTTTTTGCCAGTTAGTCTTTTTAATCGATTCAGGCATAGGTTCGTTCTGTATAGTCAAATATAGTTAAATTTTCTCAAATCCGTTGGGTTCATTTGAACATGGTAATACTTACTGTTCAAAATTTTATATAACTTTAACAGATTACTGATACTGCAATACCGTTGGTGTTAAGCAACTATTTAGAAACCCGGTATCTTGAAGATACCGGGTTTCTATGCCCCACGCAACCGTCAAAACGTATTTATTTATACTAAAAAATCTGAGTATAGCTTACATCTTGCTCGTAGCTCAGACCGGAATTTATCAAAAAACTGTGATATTATATGTATTGGACATCTCTTACAGTAAAGGGAATGCGATCGCACATAGCGAGTCTGTCCAAATCCCAATGTAAACCGTAATGACAATTCAATGGTCTAATCATGAATGCGACGACTTTTGTAGAAAAAAGTAAATCTCAACACAAACAGGAACTGATAGAACAAGCAGCTAAAGCTCTCAATCGATTGTCAACTGCTGAGATTGAATACTGGGTATCTCGAATAAAAAATACTCCAATGCCAATTATCTCTAAAGCTGAAACTAATTTAGCGGCAAAACTTGGTGTTGCTCCAATTAGTGAAGAAGAACAAAGAGACCTGGAAAATGAAGCGTTTAAAGATTTTTTTGAATGGAGACAGCAAATCTTGAGCAATTGTTACACTGCATCGGAAGTGGCTCAGTTATTGGGTGTAAAAAGCCGACAAACGCCCCACGATCGCAGGCGACATAAAAGCTTAATAGCAGTTCAAGACAATGGAATTTGGAAGTTTCCAAAATGGCAATTCGATCCTACCGGACCACACGGTGTCCTCCCTGGATTACCAGACGTATTGAAAGCTCTTGACGTTCCTGATTTCTCTAAAATCAGTTGGTTAATACGACCTAACTCAGCATTAAATGGACTAACTCCAGTAGAAGCCTTAAAAAAAGGTCGGAAAAATGCGGTTATTGCTGAAGCACAAGCAGTAGGAGTCATGTAGGTACAAGTCATAACAGTGGGTCAACTGATTGATTGATATAAAAGATGGCAAAATGTCGCTCTCTCTTTTCCGTAATAACCACATCACATTTCCGGAATTAAATCAAGGACTGTTGAAGGTAACAACAGCACGACCTTTAAAGGTAGTTCAAATGAGCCTTCTTAAAACATTGTGGTGTATCTGAGTATTTTGTCAATCAATCAGATGAGGAGTGAGAAAGAAAGTTGGTAAAGATTGTCCATCCATCACTTTCCCGCGCAGACCATGCAAATCCCATATTCCATATTTTAAAACCAGGCAAGCCTATCTTTAGAATTTATCGGAGCGAATATTACCCTACCGCTCTTTCTTTCCGCGCTTGGGGTCCCTTACATCGTTTCGATCATCAACGAGGTATCCCTCCCAGGCTTAACTACCGACCATACAAATGTCAACCTGGTAACGACCCAGAACGTAGAATCTGTTATACTGCACCGACCTTGTCCGGTTGTTTAGTGGAAGTTTTCGGTGATACACCAGAAGCGGCAGAAATTACGAAAGAATACCAGTTTGCTATTCTTAGTGTTAAAAAAGATTTAAAATTACTAGATATACGCGATCGCGGTGCAATGTGTGCAGGCGCGAATGAAGCAACCCTAGCAAAGACAGAGAAACGTGCCTTGACTCAGGCTTGGTCGCGCTTATTTTATGATTGTAAAGAAAAGTATACAGATGTGCAGGGAATAATATACCGAAATGCTCATAATAATGAAGAAGCGATCGTATTTTATGAGCGTGGAGAAAACTATCTAAGTTGTGAAAAAAAAGATGTTTTTTCACTAGGATCTCCGGAATTACGCGGTCATATTATCAAAGCAGCCAAGGAGAATAACATCAGGGTTATTTTTCCTGAATGGACAGAACCTACAACTTTATATTTTAAAAAAGTCAATCGCACCTATGCGAGAATCAATATATAAAAATCAGGGTATGGATAAAAAAGTAGAACAAGAAGGCGAGAGCGGACAAATCTCAATCCAAGCAGTAGAGTGGCTGCTAAAACAAATTATTGATATTCCTAAAAAATGGATAATTATCAGTATTATATTTATACTTCTCAGCACCATTCAGATAACTTGGGGTAAAGAAAAGTCTTTTCAATTTAAAGTCAATAGCACAACAGCAATTTTTTTAGCTCTGACTTGGTTACCATCTGTACTGAAGATTTTTGCTTTAACAGGGGGAGCCGTAAAGACGCCAGCCGGAGAAATTACTGGCTCAAGTATGATGCCTATGTTACGGTCATTAACACCAGATTCACTGGGATTTCTAATTGAGCAGACTAAATTAGCAGAAGAAGCAGCTCCACCACAACAGCAATTAGAGATGCGCCAAATTCGTCAGGAATGGCAAAAAGAGTATGCATCTAGGATTCCAGCATCAGAGGCTAGAGAACTACTAGAAAAATTAGCACAACAATATAAAGAAATAAGAATTTCAATGCCCTCTGGTTCAAAACGGACATTTGAAATGGAGTCTGTTGCAGGAAGGATGCGTGCTCTAGCCTCACAAATCAATTTTTCGGAAAAGGAGGTTCTTGACCTCTTGCAATCACAAGACCAAGGTAAGCGATTGTTAGGACTTTCTATTGCAGAATGGTCTGGAGAACCGACTTATTTTGCTCCAGTTTTACATATGATTAGTCATTCAGAAACGGCGTTTGAACAAACTTGTGCATTACGTGCTGTTCAAAGTATGCTATTTAAACTCAATCCTCAGCAAAAGGAAAAGTTACTAGCAGTTCTCAAAGAACAACGTGATTACAATGAAGCTCAAAAGCAGTGGATTAAACCTAATTCTAATCGCTGGCTAATTAGCGATCACATCTTATCTGAATTAGAGACTTAAATGCTTCATAAGGGATTTCCAAGAAATAAATTAACCAATATTGTGGGGTGGGCGTCCTCGCCCGCCTCCGCTCAGTGACGTCTGAGACAGACCACAAGAAATTTTTGAGTATTTTTTTATTTGGAAGCCCCTTCATCTTTTGGTTTTCCGTCCAAGACAATTTGAGAAAGAAAGTATCCGATTATGTCTAACAGCTGGTCAAGTAAAAAGCTAATAATACTAGTGTAGAATATAGCCAGGATAATAGAATTTATATTTCTCGAATTATACGCACTCCAAAGAACAAAACCCAGCCCTTGTTTACCTATTAACATTTCTGTAGCTATCACCGTAAACCAGGCAATCCAAATGGCACTCCTTAAAGCATTAAATATATGATAAAGAACAGTTCTATAGCTATTACCTTTTTGGCGAAACTGCCGCATTCCTCGTGCCGTATCTAAAATAATTGACCAAAAGGCACTAAAAAAGACTACAATAAAAGCTGCGGGTTCAATTTGTTGAAATGCTATCAAAGCAATTGGTAGCAAGGCTATAGGAAGGATACTATGTGCAATTTGTAGTAGGCGCTTAAGTATTTGATAAGCTAAGGGATTGATCCCAATTATCAGACCAAAAAAAATCCCCAAAACAGCAGCTGCAATGTAACCTACAAATAACCGTTGCAGGCTCGTCAAAACATTCACAAAGATATTGTATTCCATGCCTTGATTATCTTAGCTGGAACCTTTAGAGAATGTGGCGACGACAACAAATATACGAAAAGTGAGTGGATAGTGGATAGTCGATAGTTGTGAAAACACACGACTAACAACTAACTACTAACAACTAACTACTAACCACTAACAACTAATTATTTCCCCATATTTCGCTTCATTTGTTCTAACTCTTCTTGAGTTTCCCAACGGCGGAACTTATCTTCTAAATCATCATATCCAGAGTAGCTACTAGCCGCATTCCACCAACCTGCAGCTTCTACGCGTTGCTGTGCTTGAGCTTTAGCCCGTGCTGTCTGGGCTTCAACGGCTTTTGCTTGTACTTCTTGTCGCCGTACTTGAACTTTCCGCAGTAGTTCTTTAGCTTGGGTAATACGTTCTTTCACTCCTTGCATCTGTCCCCAAAGCTGATTTCCCTCTCGCAACAGTGCTGCTTCTCGCTGTTCGGCTGCTGCTACCAAATCCTGTCTGTTAGAAGCTTTTGCTTTTTGCACCCGATTATGCCACTTTTGGATTTCTTGGGCGGTGGAGAGAATTTGCTCTTGCGATCGCTTTTCTTGCAATTGTAAATCTGCGATGAGCTTGAGAGTGTCTTCTTCTTGCTCCCGCAGCTGCTCCAACAGTGCATCTAACTCCAAATGCGGATTATTTCGCAGAAATTCTTCCAAACGGTTTTCTAGAAACCGACTCACATCATCAAATAAGCCCACTGCCAGAACTCCAAGAGGTTAGTTGCTTCTTTATTGTAGTCAAAGGTATAGTCAAACGGTAAGTATTTGCATTCCCGCCATCAGCTCTCAGCATCTTGGCTAAAAAGCTGATGGCTGACGATTGAATGCTTAGTTTAGGTACTTTTGCAGCATTTTCTCCAACTGCTGCACCGTAGCTCTAGGAGAGAGACGAGGTAACAGTTCCTCCTTCGCCTCTGCGCCCTCTGTACCTCTGTTTGCTAAAAAAAGGACTGGAATCTCATATTGATAAGCTTGAAACCAATCTTTACGAGTTGTAATATCCCGAATTTCTAGCTCAAACTTAAGGCTTTGGATTTGTTCTAGCTTTTCCTGCAACCCTTCACACAAGTGGCATCCCGGCTTACTATATAAAATTAATTTCATTGATTTTAACCAAATATTATCAATTATATGAGGGTGTAGGGGTGTGGGGGTCTTAAATTTTCAGTCTTGCGGCAGATGTCATTTCTGATTTATGACTATTACCTTGTAGAGATTGTCATTTTAGGTTAACAATAGGTTAAGTTCCATCAAATTTAAGTAGTATGGAGTTGAAAATATGAACAAACCCAATCAGGGGGACAAACATAACTTTCTTCATCCGCGCAGTCGCTACCACGGTCAGGTCAAACCAGAGACTCTGGTCTTTAATGCTAATCTTCAAGAATTCGCACAGAAAGTGAGTTACATCACTTGTTTGGAAACATCAGGAAAACTATCTCCTGAAGAAGCCTACAATCGTATTAACGTTCTTTGGCAACAGTTGAAACGCACTAAGAAAGAGTTAGGTATTGGTAGTAGCGAGTCAAAGCCAAATATGACCTAGAGCAAGTGTTTATCATCAGTTAAAAGCTGAAACTCCTTTGAGGTCAAGGATACAACAAATTCAGCATCTACTTGAACAAGCCAGCGTTCGCTATGTTGACCGCCTGAAAGAACTTCCCGACCACAGATAACACCCTCAAGACCAGCTACGTATGCTGGCTGTAGAATAGAAACTTTGGCACCCACTCGTACAGTGTTTAGCTTGTGCATTGAGTTAATTTTTTTGTAATAAATACCCCTAGTGGAGTGTGGTGAAGTAAGGTTTTAATGATAACTTTATATTTTATGACTTATAGGGGATTTTCTTCTCTATCTATTGGTAGATTAAAAGTTATTTAAAGTACATTGTTACTTGCAAACTTTTACAAAAACTTTAAGAATGATTTCCAGATTTTGACTAGTACAGCAAGGGATAGCAAAAACTAGAAACCCGGTTTCTTTGAGAAACCGGGTTTCTGAGGCCTCAACTACCATTAACCGACAAGTATTGGGACTACTAGCTGTACGTTCACTCCGGAATAAAGGAGTTAAGTTATCAAGAGTGCTTGACGACTGGCTATGATTCTCCTTGCGGTTGATAGCGATCGCGCAATCGCTGCCTCAGAGCAAGCTAAGTTATACTGCTTTTCAAATTGATTTCGCTGTTGTTGAGCTTTTTGACGACGCTGTTCTAGGTAATTGTCGATTTCTTTTTGATGAGTAATATAGTAGGGGGCAATCGGTGGAGTAGTATTTCTTAAGTTTATTTTAACCTTCAACAGCGATCGCCCTTCACTTCCACAGAGGCTTTCACTGTCAGCTAATCGTTAATAATGCGTCGTCCCCTACACCCCATTTTCAATTCAGCCACTGTCCACCTCGGAAGCGCCAGCGAACGAATATAATTCTCATTAAACTTTGTGAAGTCATAAAAACTGCTAGCCATACTACGCTGTAATGCAGTAAAAAAACTTCCGGTGAAAGTTCCTCTTTAGGTACGGGTAATGGTAAAAATCCAAAGAATTTTACCCCACAAAAGACGAAAACCATTTCCCAGATACCTGCAAAGAGTTGATATGCGGCGGGCCAGTCTCTATCCCAACGATACTTTTGCAGTTGGTCATAAACAACATCCCAGACCAAACCAAATATAGCAATATAAGTCAATATCCAAAAATAAACTGTGCTGGGACTCGAAGCTATCAAACCTCCTGCAAAAGGTAAGGATACCAAGACGCCGATAGTAGCTAGTAGTAATAATCGAGTTTGCCAACGACCAAATAAAGTAGGAGTCATAATAATTATGAATTTTGAAAGTTATGATGCATTTTTGAAAAAAGAATGTGACAGATACCCGTTTAAGGGCTAACAGCCGGAACAGAAACCCGGTTTCTTCGAGAAACCGGGTTTCTTGCGGTGCGAATAACTTTATCGGTTGCAGTATTGTATCTTAACTGTAATGAATAGCACTTAGCCAAGCGCTGAAAGCTGATGACAAATGACAAATGAGGGTGGCTTTGTGCAGATTATCCTCTCATTCCCACAAGAAAAGAGCCTTCCCTCCGCCAGTTTGTGGAATTGTAGTCAGCCATTGCTTCCCAATTCATAACATCTTTTAGTAGAGTTTGGTAGCCTAAGGTGTTGGGATGAAGACCGTCTTCACCTACACGTTTTAATCTCCAAGCTTCATCATGTTCCATCCATTGCTGGAAAATATCAAGGTAGGGAATACGACGGTGTAAGCATGCGATTCTCGTTGCTTCTTTATAGCGGTACTGGTCAGCGTGATTGTAATATAAGCAATCTAGAAATGGCATTTTGGCTTCATTGACTGGTACCATTCCGACAAACAAAACCGGACAAAGTTGTTGCGCCCGGTCAAGTAAAGAAGCAATTTGTGATTCAAAAGTGGCAAAATCTGTATAGTTCCGTCCATTTGGACGACCCAACCGTGCTGTGTCATTGACTCCTACTGAAAGAATAATCAAGTCGGGAACTTGATTTCGCAATTCACCCCGATGACGAAATTCGACTTCTAGTCTGTGGGATACTTGCTGGACGCGATCGCCCCTTACACCCAGATTATAAAGAACATGACCCGCGCTGTCAGGTGACATCCAACACCGTCGTAGTCGTTCTACCCAACCTCCTCCTTCGGGATCGCCGAACCCATATATCAGGCTATCTCCTAGCGCTACAATCTTGAGAGGCTGGCAGTGTTTTGGTGCAGCTGACACAGGCATTGAGGAAAGTGCTTTCAACGTTTGCATTTTATATGTTTTTCATAATTTTACAAGTTTCTATACATTTCTACAGTATGAATGAATATCTTTTCGATTTCTTTAAAAACAGACAATGGACTTTTTATTTCAATACGGTTCAATTAAGAGTTGCGAGAAACCCGGTAACTCATGCGAAACCGGGTTTCTTGACGTTGCTCAACACCACGGTATTGCTTTCTATATGTCCCTGTTAATTAGCAATTGCCTGAAAATTTCCTAGGTTTTGTTTGATGCACTTCTTGGCTATTTTGTCAATATGTAAGTTCTAGCCGATAACGCTGGGGACACTGTATGTATCTTTACCAAATCTTAACAAACGAAAGTCCAATTTAAAGTTTTGATGGGTGCTGTTTGAAGTGCTTGTGAAAGTTCTTCAGAACTATCAAATTTCAGTTGTTCCAGATAGCTAGCCTCTATACTAACAGTAAACTTTTCCTCTAAAAAGACCCAAGGTTTGACTGTTAGATTCCCATCGCTGTATTGCAGGACATCGTAACGGGTACCGTCTGGAAGAGTCGCAATTTCTAAAAACCGTTCGCCTGCGGGTAGGACACGATTGCAGAGGATAAGAGAGAGGCGATCGCACCATTGAAAAAACGCATAAGCTTCTTCTACTTCCTCCTTAGACAAATTCAACTCCTCTCGCCATTGTTTCTGATTCTGGAGTTGTTCGTCTAAAAAGTTATCCAATTCTGGTGATTCACCGCGCCTACCCTGATGCAGAAAGCTAGTGTGCATGGAAATCAGCATCGCTACCCATCTACCGCGATATCGAGCATTTTGCGTGAGTCCTTGTAAATTTTTTAAATCTGTATTTTTGTATAAGGTAAAGTCTAGGGGTGCGCCAGCCTCTGTGAGATAGTTACCTTCCCATTCCTTTTCCAAATCGTCGTGATGGGAAATAGCAGCGATCGTCTCCAACCAGCGCATAGGGCGTTTGTTGGGGTGCCAATGTCCTGCTATCTGAGCAGCAAGCAAAGCATGGGCGCGATGGTAAATAACTTCCCAACCCTTCTCATCTAAGTTAGCAATCATGATTCAAGCTCAATTGCTCGTGTAATGTAATATTAGACATCTCCAGAAATTAAATATCCATGACCTGAAAGCCTTGGTAGGGGCGCTCCTGCCGTTCGCCCTTACATCTTTGTCGGAAATGTCTATTAATTTGCTTCTCTAGAATGCATTTTTAAAAACGAAATTTCATCTTTCTTAAAGCACGAAAAAAAGCATCCTATGAATAGATTGACATTTAAAAGCTCAAGAATTAATATACAGCGTTTAACTCCGTACTTATTTTTGCTCCCAGCGCTAATTATCTTGGGATTAACCGTCTTTTACCCAGCGCTACAAGCATTCTACCTCAGTTTCACACGTTACGAATATGACTTAACTCAGATGCCGGAGTGGGTAGGTTTTGCCAACTTCAACCGTTTGTGGAAAGACCCTGTTTTCTGGCAGACTTTGGTCAACACCTTAATATACTTAGTAGGTGCTGTACCAATTTTAGTCATTGCTCCCTTGGCGTTAGCTATTTTAGTGAATCAGAAACTGCGCGGAATGCACTGGTTTCGAGCTGCTTATTACACACCAGTCGTCATTTCAATGGTAGTTGCGGGAATTGCATGGAGGTGGTTGTATGCAGAAAACGGCTTACTCAATCAGTTGCTGAAAGGTATTCTTCCAGAAGGTATTCCCTGGTTAACCAGTCCCCATTTTGCACTATACAGCGTTATGATTGTGACCATTTGGAAAGGATTGGGCTACTATATGGTCATATACCTAGCTGGGTTACAATCCATTCCGGCTGATATTTACGAAGCTGCAGCAATTGATGGGTCAGATGGTATCAGTAAACATTGGGACATCACTGTACCTTTGATGAAACCCTATCTAGCTTTAGTAGGAGTCATTTCGGCTATTTCTGCAACCAAGGTTTTTGAAGAAGTCTACATCATGACTCAAGGCGGTCCCCGCAATAGCTCAAAAACAATTGTTTATTACTTATACGAACAAGCATTTACGAATTTGGAAATCAGCTATGCTTGCACAATTGGATTGGTGTTATTTTTGATTATTTTGGGTCTCTCAACTTTGCGATTGTTACTAAACCGAAATGCGGGAGAACCTTTGACAAATTAAATTTTTGTAAAACTAACGCTCTTTTATTACTCTCGTCAGATTATGGCGGGGGTCATGGTTAATGGTTATTCAAGACTTGTTGGTTAAGGGGAAATTAGAAACCCGGTATCTTGAAGATACCGGGTTTCTGTACTATGCAAAGTTGCTTTGGTAAACCACTAGAATGATTTGCCTATCAAACAAGCTTCAACCGGGGGAAGCTGAAGATAGTATTCGCAATCCAGTTTGCTTGATTAAGCTACCATTATGTCTGTAAGTCGCCCTTCGACTCGCTCATACTCATCTTCGAGTAACCAAAGTTTTGCCTCTTCATAAGAATCACTGGAAAACACCACTTGGTAATTCTGAGTAGGATCGTAAATGCAACTCCTTCCTTGAGTGTTGCTAAGCAAAATCAGAACGTAAGGAGGCGATGCGGTTGGATCTACCCACAGCTCTGTAAATGCCCAATTATCAGCTAGGTTTTGTGCGAGGGATGACATGATATTTGTTTCCTTTAACTTTCATCTCGGCATAATATAGTGGAATTTTACTGCCATCGCTATTGAGACGATATCCCACAGGTTCGACAAAGTATAATCCATAGCGCTCGTGTCCGCGAACAACTCCTGTGAACTCCCCTTTTTCTATGATTGCTTGAGTAACTGCTTTCATTGTGGCTTCATCATTGAATACATGAGCACTACCTTCTTTTTGAAGTAGCTGCTTTGTTTGAGGAGTATCTGGCAGATGTTTGGTAATATGTTTTGTGTCGAGAGTTAGCTCGCGGTCAATTAAGCTCATTTTGATATTTTGTGCAGAGCACGTTTTTATTTTTATACTTTTTCATTGAATAGTTAAATGCTGATTAGTTTAACAATTTGTTAACAAATTCTCGATCGCTTTCACTCAATGGTGGAGGTGGGGGAGGTTGGTGGTAGTCAATAGATAGGTCATAGGCAGCTTCATCGTAAATTTCATTTAAGGCAATGGCAAGGTTGAGGGGAACATCCGGATCGGGTTCGCGCAGAGGAACGGGAATGGTAGGTAAAGAATCTTGTAAGGTTAACGTCCAGAGGTTGACGACTCCCAATTTGGCACGAATGAGAGAGATAAGATAAGGAACTTCTGGAATACGGGGGTGATTAAAAGGACGGATTCCTCTGCGTAGCAAGTCAATTTCGATGAGGTGAACGTTTGCTTGGTAGAGGCGTTGTCGTTTTTGCCGATAAGTGGTCAGTCCAGGTTCGCGTTTGTTGACAGGAGAAAGAATTTCAATGCAAGCGACAAGAATGTTTTTGGCTGTGTCGCGGATTTCAATGCTGGGAACTCGGACTTCAATTGGTTGGAGGACGGGAAGTGTAAGAGCAAAAGGGGTGGTAGCAACAGGACTATTACCTTCTGTGGAAAGTAAGCGGGTCACACTGCTCTGTTTCACCTGAAGAACTTTTACATCTGGGTAGAGAATGCCAACTTCAGCTTCTGGAGTGGTGTCTTCAACTAAGTAAATTTCCAGACGTGCTGTGTAGCGGGGACGCAATTGGGGAGTTAGCTGCTGCCGAATTTTGTTAGCAAGAGCGTTATGGACATCTGACCAAAGGTAGCTTTCTAGGTAGGGGTCCATACCTGGAAAAGGAGAAGGCATTCTTCATCTCCTATTGTTCTATAACTCTATAGCAAGCGATTAGCACTTTCATCGGCGGGTCTATAGACCCTGGTTACGTATCTGATAATCAAACCTCTAATAAATTATTGTACTTTTCGATTTTTCATAAAGAACCTTATATAAAGTTTGTAATAATTCCTTAGCAGTGTAAGGTTTAGCAATAAATGTTTTTACTCCAGTAGCCCCGACAAGTTTATCGTTAGCTAACAGACCACTAACAGCAATAATCTTGACCCCCGCATTCATTTTTTGTAATGCACGAATGGTAGTGGTTCCGTCCATTGATGGCATCATCATATCCATTAATACTACGTTAATTTTATCTTTATGCTGGGCATATAGTGCGATCGCCTCTATCCCATCGCTAGCGGTCAACACTTTATAGTTGTAAGTTTCTAAGACAACTTTCGTGGTTTCTAAAATTTCTGCTTCGTCATCCACAACGAGAACCAATTCTCCGTTCCCTGATGGCATTTCCGTATTTTCTAGAAGCGTTGTTGTTGTCATTTCTTGGGCTGGTAAGAACACTTTAAATTCAGTTCCCTGTCCAAGTTGAGTGCGGACAGCTACAAAACCGCTGTGGCTTTTGATAATACCCCTAACAGTTGAAAGACCCAACCCCGTTCCTTTCCCAAACTCTTTGGTAGTAAAAAACGGCTCAAATATTCTATCTACGACTTCCATTTCCATACCAATCCCAGTATCCGCAACCGTAATCTTGATGTAAGAACCGACACTTGCTTCAAGATGCGTACGAGCATAGTGTTCATCAACAAATATGTTTTCAGCAGATAAACTGAGAATACCGCCATTAGGCATGGCATCACGAGCATTCACAACAAGGTTCATCAGCACCTGATGTAAGTGTGTTGCATCACCAAAAACAGCCCAAAGGTTTGGCTCTACCTGTGTAGAAATTTTAATAGATTTGGGAAATGTTTCATGAACCATCTGCTCAATTTCGGAGAACAGGTTTTTCACGGGTACAATAGTGCGCTTACCATCTACTCCCCTTGCAAACTGTAGCACTTGCTTGACCAACGCCGCTCCGCGTTTAGCATTGCTTTCTATCGCTTGAAACATTCTCTGAGTTCGCTCATCAGTATTAGGGAGTTTTAGCTGTAGCAGTTGTGCTGTTGCCAAAATGGGAGTTAGTATATTGTTTAAGTCATGAGCAATACCACCTGCGAGTGTACCGATGCTCTCTAGTCTTTGAGCACGCAAAACTTGGCTTTCGAGTTGTTTTTTCTCTGTGATGTCGGTGTTGACTGTGAGAATAGACTTGGGTTTCCCATCGCGATCGCGCATCAAAGTCCATCGACTCGAAACAATAAGTACATTTCCTTCTTTATCTACCTGACTCAACTCACCTTGCCACGAACCACACTCTGCTAAACTTTGTTGTATGTTTTGCAGTTGAGATGCAGTTTCGCTCCGGTATAAAAGCACATCCACATTCTTACCTATAGCTTCTTGAGCCAGCCAACCATATAAATGTTCTGCTCCTTTGTTCCAAAAACGAATTTGTTTATCTAAATCTTTGACTATAATTGCATCTGTCGTAATATCCAACAAAGCTGCTTGTTCGCGAGTTTGCTGTGTCAAGTTTTGAAGCCGCAGATGAAGTTCAATGCGGGCTAAAACCTCTTCGTGTTGCAGGGGTTTAGTAATATAATCCACTGCACCAAGACGTAAACCTTTAACCTTATCTACTGTGTCAGACAGTGCGGTCATAAAAATGACAGGAATTTCTTTTGTTAATTCATTAGCTTTTAAATGGCGACACGTTTCAAAACCATCCATCCCAGGCATCAGCACATCCAATAAAATTAAGTCAGGTGGTGCGTACTCCGCTCTTGCGATCGCACTTTCACCATCTTCAGCAATCAAAACTTTAAATCCAGAATTAACTAAAAAATCAAATAATATTTTTAAATTAGTAGGAGTGTCATCAACGATTAAGATGACACCTTTGCTATTATAATTATTATTCATAGAGCCTCTTTTCAGTTATTGTTTATCACTTATCAATTTCATGGTTGAATTTTCAAGTTATCAGTATTTAGATAGAATCTGCTGTTATTGGTAATAAATGCTCAAAATTATTCAATATTGTTTAAGAAACTCAATAATTTGTTTCCCTTTAAAAGATGACGCCAGGTAATTCAAATGAGTAGCGAATGGTAGCCATTGTTCATTCAATTCTCCTAGTCTTGTGGCTTGTTGTGCAATACTTCCTAGGTCACCTCTCATTGCTAAATCAAGCAAGACAGCAAGTTCTTCTGGGGGTGGAGGCACAATAGAAGTTAGAAGTTGGTAGTCGGAAGTCGGAGGTGCATTTTTCTGTTCATCTTTTATCCTTTCTACTTCATCTTTTTCTTCATAAATCCATTTTAAATCCAAATGTAGCTGTAATTTTTCTAACAGTTCTGTTTCTTTGAGTGGTTTGGGGAGGAAATCGTTGCAACCGACTTCTAAACTTTGCTGTTGGTCGAAATTAAAAACGCTAGCTGAAATGGCGATGACCACAACGTCTTTTAAATCTGGTAAGATTCTAATGCGACGGGTCGCTTCAAAGCCGTCCATCACAGCCATAACCAAATCCATAAAAATGATATCAGGCTTGAACTCAAGTGCTTTGTTCACACCGTCTAAACCGTCTGTTGCTTCTGTAACTTCAAAACCTAAAGGCTGTAGTAAGTTGACCAAGACGGAACGATTTGCCCATTTGTCATCTACTATCAAAACTTTGCGTTTGGAACCGACAAAACCAATGACGTTACGTTCCTCGACACTTTTGATGTTAATTTGGTGATGACTCTCAGGGAGATCCAAATCTAGCCAAAAAACGCTTCCTTGACCTAAAGTACTCGTGACTTTGAGTTCGCCCCCCATCATCTCAACCAATTGACGGCTAATCGCCAATCCCAATCCCGTTCCCTCTGTCTTTCGACGCTTCTCACCCACTTGCTGGAATGGTAAAAATATTTCTTCTAATTTGTCCGGTGCAATGCCAATACCCGTGTCTTCCACTTGAAAACGGAGTTTGTCTCCTTGATAGCCTACCTTAAATTTTACTGTTCCTTTTTCTGTAAATTTCACTGCATTGCTAAGTAAGTTAATCAGGACTTGTCGCAATCGTTTTTCATCGGCTCTAATGGTTTTTGGTAGCGGTGATATAGAAGTATAAAATAACACGATTTCTTTTTGGATAGCACGGATACGGCACATTTCCGTAATGCTTTCCAGAAATGTAGGTAGGTGGAACTCTTGCGGATAGAGTTCCATTTTACGAGCTTCAATTTTTGAGATATCTAAAATATCGTTAATGAGTGTGAGCAGGTGTTCCCCACACTGATGAATGATGTTAATCCCATTTTTTTGATGAGGGGTTAAAGTTTTGTCTTTGAGAAAAATTTGAGTATAGCCCAAAATTCCATTCAACGGAGTCCGAAGTTCATGACTCATATTAGCAAGAAATTCGCTTTTTGCACGGTTAGCAGCTTCAGCGACTTCTTCTGCTCGCTTGCGTTCCCGTAGGGCGGCTATTCGTTCTTGAATTTCCTGCTGGAGTTGCAAATTTTTGGCTTGTAACTCTAGGGTTCTCTCTTCGACTTTCGTTTCTAGAGTCCGATTGTATTCCTCTAAATCATTGTACAAGCGTGCATTTTCCATCGAAATAGCAGCTTGAGAGGATAAAAGTTTTAAGATTTCTAACCGTTCTGGTGTAAATACTCCTGTGGTTAAGTTATTTTCTAAATAGAGGATGCCAATCAGTTTCCCTTGATGAACAATCGGCATACATAAAATAGATTTTGGTTTTTGTTGAATAATATAAATATCTGTTTGAAAGTCTCCATGAGAAGCATCATTTATGACGATATTGTTTCGAGTTTGATACACATAATTAATGATAGATACTGGTAACTGCTGATTAATTTCTTTAGCTCTTGATGACTGTACTGTTATCTGATTATTTTCCAGATTTCCTGAAGCTTCTATTTGTAATTGACCAGCTTTCTCCAAAATTAAGAATCCTGTCTTGGCTCCAGCATTCTCTATCATAATATACATCAATTTACTTAACAAATGGCTCAAAACTATTTCACTAGAAAGAGCTTGAGATGCTTTCATAACTGTCGTGACATCCAGAAAGCTTGAACTTCCTTTAGTTGTAGCAACAAGAGTTTTATGACTTCCTGTAGACGTATGATGATTATGCTTTGTTATTTGAGAGGAGATTTGAGGATATCTTAACTCTAAATTTCTAACTTTTGCCATTGCTCCCCAGCGAATGTATCCATAATAAGCATCAGTCAGATAAACATGAGCTATCTTCTCTCTACCACATTCAAAGTAAAATTTTGCGGCTAGTTCATTGGCGATCGCTTCCTCCTGAATGTATTCCTGAACCTTAGCTTCTTGAATGGCGCGGTCATAATATTCCATTGCTTGCCAATACTGTCCTAAAACTCGCGCTTTCTCTGCTTCTACAAGTTCGTACTTATGCTGAAAATTCATGGGGGCATATTCTGCCCATTTTTGCATTTTCTCTTGATTTTTTGTGACTTGAGTTAAGAAATATTCTTGTTGTGACTGTGACACCAATGGATAGACTGCTAACTTAGCTAAAGAATCATAGAAATAAAACACTGGTACAGCTAGAAATGCTTTCACTCCATCTAAATATTGTTCGGCTTGAACTGCATTTTCCAAAGCTTGGTCGTAATGTTCAAAAAGATAACAAAGGATAAGTTTGTTGAGATACAAGTAGTGAAGCCCAGTTCTATCATTGGCTTGCTTTAGAATTGGTAATGATTTCTCCTCGTTGTATACTTCACCAAGTAAATCGCATGGATTTTCAGAAGTTTCTAGTAAGGTGAGGACTGACTGCTGAAAGATTTGATTCCAAGTCAAAGCGTTTTCCTGCTTAAGTTGAGTCAAAGCATTACTGGTGGAAACCATTTCTCGCTCAAGTTTTGTCAGTTCCTGACCGATATAGTATGAATACTGGCATTTTTGCATAGCAGCATAACCCCCATATTCAAAATGACCATTTTCCAACCCACTCAGGTAAGCATTCAATAACAGTGGTAAAGTTTCTCTTGCATGAACTTTACCGTAAAAGGTACATGACCCGGCTACAAAGAATACACTCGTTTTAAGCTCTAGAGCATTAAACTTTTCTACTAATTTCAAAGCCAAATTGCCAAACTTATAAGCCGACTCAATGTCCTGAACTATTCCGTTTAAAATGACACCGTAACAAACAAAACCATAGGCGGAGAAAGGTGAAATTCCATATTGGATAGATAAATTGACTTGTTCGCAGACAACTAACGGAAACAATGCAGGTGCTGCTTGATATGTAGGAGAACCCAAACTAGTTAGCATCCTCATGGCTGCTAGCTTGTCTACGTCTGTCATTAATGGTAAGTTAACCAAGTCTTCTATATTCTTTTGTGTCAAATTTCTCGCTGCTTGAGTCATTGTTTCTTGAATGTCCGAGAGGCTGGGAAATTCCGGTAAACTCACCCCTAGCAATTCCAGTGCTTTTAACCCTATTTTGACGGCTTCAAGTTGCTTTGCTTGCGCCATGTATGTTTGGATTTTGACTTCATAGACTTTCATTTTGTCGATATAGGTTTTTGCTTGTTTCAGAACAACTGATACCCATTGTTCCATCTGCTCAAAATGACCGTTCAAGTAAGCTGTTTCTACCGCTGACTCATGGAGTGCTAGTGTTAAATGATACCGAGTCTGCCAGCTATTTGCTGCTAGTAATTTTAAGCCAACATTTAGATAGTCTGCGGCGAAGTTATATGCTGTGGCTGTTTTCGCTTTCCGACCTGCTATCAGGTTGAGTTCAGCTAACTCGTATTTTTCTGATTCTAAAGTCAGTAAGTCGGTTCCGTAATTGAGGTGATTGACTAAAACAAAGATATTTTCTTTTCTTTCTTCTAGTGTCGTGTTCTGTAGTAACAATTGACCGATTTTTAAATGAGTTTCTTTTTTCTCTGATTCTGGAATGAGATAATAGGCTGCTTGTTGAACTCGGTCATGCAAAAACTTGTAGGTATATGCTGGCTTGTTTGTATCAAATGTTAATTGGGTATCAATACTATTCGGATAAGCAAAGATTAGAAACCCGGTTTCTTCAAGAAACCGGGTTTCTGGAACCTCAACTATCGTATCCTTTGTAGTATTGAATTCGCTGTTGTAGCGATCGCCGACAACCAAGTTACCTTCGCTTAAAGGTAAAATTAACCCAGATTGTAAAGATTCCCATAAATCTTTTGCTGTTTCTAATAAAGATTTTTGATGCACGATGCTCAAAACATCTAAAGTAAATGTATCTCCAATACAAGCAGCTAACTTTAAGACATTTTGCGTCGTTGATGTCAGCTTTTGAATTTGGCTGACCATTAACTCAACGACATTTTCGGTAATATCAATATCTTGCAGAATCTGAGTGTCCCATTCCCAAGACCTTTCACTAAAATTAAACGATAATAGGTTGTCTTGATAGAGGGATTTCAGCAGCTGCGTTAAAAAAAAGGGATTACCTTGAGTTTTGTTAAATAATAGGTTGGCTAGTGACTTTGTTTTTTCGCGATCGCTACGGAGAGTATCGCTAACCAATTGGTTAACTTGGTAGTTTTGTAAAGGCTGAAGAATAATATGATTTATAGTCGCATGGACAGACCGAAGTTCCTCCAAAGTCAAAGTCAACGGATGAGCCGCATTGACTTCATTCTCTCGATATGCTCCAATCAATAACAGATATTGACTTTCCGGATTGCTCATCAGCAACTGAATGAACTTTAAAGAAGCAGAATCTGCCCATTGTAAGTCATCTAAAAAAATAACCAGTGGATGATTTGGTTGACAAAATACACGAATAAACTGTTGAAACACTCGATGAAATCGATTTTGAGATTCAGTTGCTCCCAAAACAGGAACAGCTGGTTGAGAACCAATAATTCTTTCTACTTCAGGAATAACATCAATAATCACTTGACCATTAGAACCTAAAGCTTCTAGAATTTTTATTTTCCAAATTGCTACTTTATCAGCATTTTCCATCAAAATCTGTCGCACTAAATCCTGAAAAGCTTGAATGAGAGAAGCATAAGGAATATGTCGTTTGAATTGGTCAAATTTTCCAGAAATAAAATAGCCTTGTTGACGTGCAATAGGTGTACGAACTTCATTAACCAAAGAAGATTTACCAATTCCTGAATAACCGCTCACTAACATCATCTCGGTTTTTCCCAAGAACACTCGCTCAAAAGCATCCATCAAGAGAGCAACTTCTTTTTCCCGTCCGTAAAGTTTTAGTGGAATGAGAAACTGGCTGTCTAAATCGAACTGACCTATAATAAAATCTTCAACTTGTCCAGTCGCTTGGAGTTGTCTTAAACATTCTTCTAAATCTGCTTTAAGTCCCAAAACACTTTGATATCTTTCCTCAGGTGTCTTTGCTAATAACTTCATGATCATATCCGACACCGCCTGAGGTATTTTCCCTATCTCCCCATCGTCCTCTCGACCTAGTTTATTGGGTGGTACTGGTGTTTTCGCAATATGACAATGCACTAATTCTAGAGGATCGGTAGCTTGAAAGGGTAACTTTCCTGTGAGCATTTCATAGAATGTCACGCCTAAGGAGTACAAGTCAGTTCGGTAATCAATTGAACGGTTCATTCTCCCTGTTTGCTCTGGGGACATATAGGCGAGGGTACCTTCGAGCAAATTGGTAGAACTGAAGTTTTGATTTTCATTTAAAATTTGGGATGCAATGCTAAAGTCTATAAGTTGAATTTGACCTGTTTTTGCATTAATGAGAATATTGTGAGGTTTGATGTCTTTATGAAGAATATTTTTTTGATGTATTTGAGCAAGAGTTGAGGCTAATTGAATTGCAATTTGTAAAAATTTACTGAATTTAAGATTATGAATATTAAGATAATTTATTAAAGTGTCTCCCCCAAAATCTGAGAGAATCATAGCTAACCCATGCTGGTGGCTTTCCAAAGCTAAGGGTTGAACCACTCCTTCTATCTTTAAAAGTTGCAAGATTTGATATTCATGTCTCAATCGGGACAACTGTTCTACAGTGGGATACTCAGCTTTGAGAGTTTTAATAATGACTGAGGTTTTATCTGACTTCCTTAAAGCACGATAAACACAGGTAGTCGCACCATCATAGATGACTTCAATAAATTTATAATCTGTAATGACGATGCTCATATTTGTCTTCTACGTAGATTTCAAAAAAAAGTGTAAAAAATCTTCTCTCGCTACACCCCACACCCTACACCCCACACCCTAATTTTCATGGGGAGCACTAACAAGACCCATAAAAATCCTAAAATGAGTCATAAACCCATTGTATAAATCTGTAACAAAAAATTATGCCTCCCCGTTGGCCTCGTAAACCCGATCGCAATGACCCTGCGTACCGTAAACTAGACGACAGGATGAATTTTGCTGTCCATGTGGCGATATTCGCCGTCTGCAATTCTGGATTGTGGTTCTTCCATAATTTGAATCACACGACTTGGGAGTGGCTTCCTTGGTTGACATCCGCTTGGGTGGTTGTGCTGCTAGTACATCTGATATATATACTGGCGATCGCAAACTATTCAGAAACTCCAACATCCACCTGAAGATGGACTCGAAAAGCTGGGGCGATTGTAACCTGTGGTGGTAGAGCCAATTTGCTTTCTTAAGCGATAATGAATAATAAGATGAGGGTTGGTACTCATTGTATAGGATTATCTTTATGGCTAATACTAACACTACAGAACTACTTGAAGCCCTAGCAGCAGAAATAGGCGAAAATGTTTATTTAGACATTGCCAAATGGCATCTTTACCTATCAGATGCTAAATTGCACACCCTAGTTGCTGAACAAGTTTATCCCTTAATCACCGCCAGTAAACCTGTAGGAGAAGAAGACGTAATACAAGTTCTAGAATCTATTCCAGTCAAAATAGGTGGTGGAAGAAGAGAACTTCCTCTCCAGGATTTGCTACCACTCCAATGTCAGGTAAATCTGGTAGATATTTTAGAAAAATATCAGAGAGCAATGTAATTTAGCTAATGGCTAATGGCTAATGGCTAATGGCTAATGGCTGATGGCTGATGGCTAATTGTTGTAGTAATAAGGGTGGGTTGACTTGAAAACTCACTTAGTTTTTCATGCAAACATTACGGAGATTATTATGCTTCTGCAACTTAAAGAAAGTGGTGAATTGGTAAAGGTTGTTGATGTTCAAGAATTGATAGATCCTAATCAGGATAATATTCGTGCAAAAGAACAACAAGGACAAGAAGAACAACAAGCTGATTCTTATCAGAAAGAGCAACTTGTTTTTCCTTCTGGAGAGAATCTTCCCCGGTGTTGGATAGATGCTAACTATAGAAACGCTCAAGCGTAATCTTAGAGGATGTTTTCTAAGTCCTTTCATCAGTAGCAATCATATTCAATATCCCCCTAAATCCCCCTTAAAAAGGGGGACTGTTAGAGTATTTTCCCCCCTTTTTAAGGGGGGCTAGGGGGGATCAACCAGTGCTTGAAATTATAGCAAACCGCTTTTCAAACATCCTCTAAGATACCGGGTTTCTGTGCTCCTCTTACTATGTGGGGAGTGCATTTCATTTAAAACGATTGCTGTGCTGTCGTTATACGTTTATTATGAAATGTGATCGCTCACTTTCAAACCACTTGCAAGTCATGATTGTTGATTGAAGGTTCCCTAACTTGCCTATCTTATTTTCTGGACTATCCTGTATAAGCTGCGACCCGCTTCCATTACTAAGGGTGAGAAGTTTGATACAGCGTTTCCTAGCCTGCTCTTGTACAACTTTATCTGCGTTTATCTGTGTGCATCTGCGGTTAATTCTTTCTTCGGTGTACCTCACGCTTATTAGGAATCGCTATATACCTATCATCTGTTTTCCTAGTACTAGAGAATTTTGCAAAATGTTAGGGTGTTGCGATCGGCTTAACCGACTTACCTTAAACCTTCGCGTTTTAATAATTCCTCAGTCCAAGCAACATCTGATTCTGACAAATTAGGTACAGGGGAACGGCTATAATCTAATCTCAAATCGTAACCGCCTTGGTCATAAATCTCATGTAATAATTTCTGTAAATCTACTACAGGTTCTGTATCATCCAAACGTAAAGGTAAGAGAAACTGAGGAATTTTATCCTGCAAATTAAATTGATAAAGTTCTGCTTTTGGACGAATATTACTGCGACTTACTAAAATTTGGTAATCACTGTTTATTTCTTTTTCTAAAATTGGCATTGATTTTCCCTGTCTGAGTAAATCAATTTCTACTAAATGAGTGTTACTTCTAAATATTTTTTGTCGCTTTGTTTCATACTGAAGACGACCAACGATAGATTGTTTATTCTTAGGAGAAAGAACTTCAATAACAGTTATGACTTCACCTGTCTTTACAGAACGAATTTCTAAATAACTTTCTGTTAAAGCTTCGAGCAAAGGAAGTGTTACTTCGATAGGTTGTGCAAGGGTTGGAGCAGTTGAAGTTACACTACTCGGTAAAGTAGGTGATGGTTTTTTAGAACTTTGTATCGATACATCAGGAACACCTACTAATAATGAAGCCTCTCCACTCATTTCATAAACACGTTCCTCAATCGCAGCAATATAGTTTGGTCTAATTTTAGGAGCTAAATCATTAGCAATAGCGGTGATTAATCGATGGTGAATACCTGACCATAATGCTGGATTTTCTAAGTAAGGATTCATTCCAGGGAAAGGAGAAGGCATAAAGAGATTCTTCTATAGGGGATTTCCTAATTATTTTATCTGTTATACTTTGAGCAGTCAGCACTTCAGCTATCAGCTTTCAGCCAATAGCTTATAGCTGATAGATCCTAGCCACATCACTCATTTGTTGTTTATTCCCGTGCAAAGTATAACAACCAACACCTTGTTACAAGATATGTAACATTTGGGTCGTGATTCCTATGACGAGTTATATTAAGAATCGTGTTGTCAGGGTAATGGTGAGGAGCGATCGCAGCGGTGGGTGTTTTGTGCTTTTAGAACCCAAAGCGCCAGTGGTAACTTCTACTTAGAGCATTTACCTAGCTGATTTTTGTATCAATCAACTGAATTTCACATATAAGAACAAGTACGGGAAGTTTTCGTTTCTCGTTTGAACGCAATCAGTCCTGACATCCGTCGATTCTTTCATGAGTGACAGCACCCATATCAAAACTATTTTAATTCTGGCAGCCAACCCTAGTAGTACCTCTCAGTTACGCTTGGATGAAGAAGTACGGGAGATTGATGAAGGATTGCGAAGAGCAAACAAGCGAGAACAGTATCGGCTAGTGCAAAAGTGGGCTGTGCGCTCAAGGGATTTTTACAGGGCTATCTTAGATTATCAACCTTGTTTTGTTCACTTTTGCGGGCATGGTGCTCTGAATGGTGGGATTGTACTGCAAGATGAGATGGGACAGCCAACTCTGATGAGTGCAAAAGTTCTGGCAAGTATGTTTAAATTATTTGTTACAAAAGGAGTGAATTGTGTTCTTTTAAATGCCTGTTACTCAGAGTTGCAAGCACAAGCTATGAGCCAACACGTTAACTACGGCACAAGCGATTCCTAATAAACTTTTGCAAGGATTGCTAGTGTTTTTAGGTGTACAAGTGACAGGTTTTGTACTTGGTAATATTCGACATCGAAAATTACAGCTAATTGGAATATTTGGAATACCATCTATCTGGGGAGGAGTGAGCTATCTCTTTTTCGTAACTAGTGGGTTAATTGTACCAACAGCAGTGCCTATATGTGCAATTCTATTAATAGGTAATATTTATATTGTGACAGATATCAGTCGCAATTAAGTTCCGACATGATACAGGACTCCTATTTGATTTTTGAACAAAACTCAGTATACCTAAATTTTCTAGAATCTTGTTGCCTGTTGCCTATTGTCTATTGCCTGCCTACACAAATCAGTTCAGAAATCAAACCGAATTCCTATATCAAGTTACGGTGTGCGTTACTCGGCTTCCAAATAAATTCTATACCTCTAGTTAATTACATCCAGTCAAGCGAGGGGATTATCGGGAGTTCATCCTATCAGGAATGGGGAGAAGAATTAAGCAGTCTAATTGAAAACACAAATTTATCACTCCTACCAAACGAAGTGGAAAAGTGACATCAATTAATTAGAATTTACCAAGAAAAGTGTGATTTCAAATTATCGGCATTTGTCATTATTGGTAGTTTATGAGCTTTCAACCTCGCACCAGAGCAGTAAGACTCAGTTTTCTGAGTTACCCCCCAGGTTCCCAGCAGTACCGGGACAAAAAATGGTGGCAATACGGTTCGGATAAGCCGGAATAGAAACCCGGTTTCTGGTAGCGCGAATAAACCTTAACCGAACCGTATTGAAAGTGGTGGTGCAGGCGATCGCCATACGTAACCTTTACGGACCTGATGACGATGAGCAATTGCGTCAAGCATTACAAAAGTACAGAATAGCGATCGCATTCTAGATCGTAGATACGGTTGCGGTTACTGATAAGCAATGTTAAGAAACCCGGTTTCTTCGAGAAACCGGGTTTCTGCGACCCTCGCGACTCTTAACTGAACGGTACTTTTAACCCGTTAAAACGGGTTTGAGCTTTTAGCCCAAATTTTAATTTAGGGCAAAACTGTATTCCTTCATGCATAAACTCAGCTTATCTTTTTGATTAGATTTGTTCATCTTTCACCTATTGTAAACTTAAGTAAACGATTGTAAATTATAGTTACAGGCAACAAAAAAGCCTGATACATACAGAAGTTAACGCAATCATAAAACCATGACAGCAACCATTCAACGTCGCGAAAGCGCAAACGTATGGGAGCAGTTCTGCCAGTGGATTACCTCCACCAATAACCGCCTCTACATCGGTTGGTTCGGCGTTCTGATGATTCCCACCCTTCTCGCTGCTACTACCTGCTTCATCATCGCTTTCATCGCTGCACCGCCAGTAGACATCGATGGTATCCGCGAGCCAGTTGCAGGTTCTTTACTTTACGGAAACAACATCATCTCTGGTGCTGTTGTTCCTTCTTCCAACGCAATTGGTCTTCACTTCTACCCCATCTGGGAAGCGGCTTCCTTAGATGAGTGGCTCTACAACGGTGGTCCATACCAGTTGGTGATTTTCCACTTCCTGATTGGTGTGTTCTGCTACCTCGGTCGTGAGTGGGAATTGTCCTACCGTTTGGGAATGCGTCCTTGGATTGCAGTCGCATACTCCGCACCAGTCGCAGCTGCTACCGCAGTCTTCTTAGTCTACCCCATTGGTCAAGGTTCCTTCTCCGACGGTATGCCTTTGGGTATCAGTGGTACCTTCAACTTCATGTTGGTATTCCAAGCTGAGCACAATATCCTCATGCACCCCTTCCACCAACTCGGTGTAGCAGGTGTATTCGGAGGTAGCTTGTTCAGTGCAATGCACGGTTCATTAGTAACTTCTTCCTTGGTTCGTGAAACTACTGAAACTGAGTCTCAGAACTATGGTTACAAGTTCGGACAAGAGGAAGAGACCTACAACATCGTCGCTGCACACGGATACTTCGGTCGCCTGATCTTCCAATACGCATCCTTCAACAATAGCCGCTCACTGCACTTCTTCTTAGCTGCTTGGCCAGTGATCGGAATCTGGTTCACCTCCTTAGGAATCAGCACCATGGCGTTCAACCTGAACGGATTTAACTTCAACCAGTCAGTAATTGACTCTCAAGGACAAGTCATCGGAACCTGGGCAGACATCCTCAACCGTGCCAACCTGGGTATGGAAGTGATGCACGAGCGCAATGCTCACAACTTCCCCCTTGACTTAGCTTCTGCTGAAGTTGCTCCTGTTGCTATCAGCGCTCCTGCTATCAACGGTTAATAGGTAACACCACTTCAAATACGCTTCGGATAAGCACGCATAATAGAAACCCGGTATCTTTGAGGTACCGGGTTTCTCTCGTCTCCATGAGAAACCATCCTCACCTTTGGCTCCAATTACAAAATTGTAATTTAGTTTGCACTCAAGCTGTCATTTTGATTCAGCATAATCAGAAAAAACACCAGTAATTTTGAAGGTTGATTGTAGTGAATTTTTATCAAATGTTTATATTGATAGTTTCATTGTGTCCACATATTTAAAAGATAGGCAGTATGAAAAACAACAATCGCCAATTAGGTCGGATTTTGAGTCGAAGAGAGGCACTTGGTTTATTTAGGACAGTCGGAACTGCAATATTTGTGGTTGGGTGCATACCTAAAAAGTCCAATTCCACACAGGTACAGTCGAGTATAGGTGTCCGGGTATCATCGATCGCTGATTCTGCTACGTTACCTGCGTGTATCGTGCGTCCAGAGCAAACAGAAGGACCCTACTTTGTGGACGAAAAACTTAACCGCTCGGACATCCGGACCGATCCGGCTGACGGTTCGATCAAAGACGGTGTACCACTCAAACTGACGCTGCGCGTTTCTGGGATCGACAGTACTAGCTGCACGCCTGTTGCTGGTGCAATGGTGGATATTTGGCATTGTGACGCACTGGGCGTTTATTCGGATGTGACAGACCGGAGCTTCAATACCGTTGGGAAAAAGTTTTTGCGTGGTTATCAAGTGACGGATGCGAATGGAACTGTCCATTTTACAACTATTTATCCTGGTTGGTACCAAGGTAGAACGGTCCATATCCACTTTAAGGTTCGCACAAATGAGACGTCAGGGCAGAGTTATGAGTTTACGTCGCAGCTGTACTTTGATGACGCGCTCACCGACAAGGTGCATTCACAGGTACCCTATGCTACCAAGGGACAACGCACGTTGAAGAATGCTGAAGATAGCATCTTCAAAGACGGTGGTGACCAATTGTTGCTCAAGCTTACGAACGATGGACAGGGTTACGCAGCAACATTCGATATTGGGCTTCAGATGGCTTGATTTGAGCTAGTTAAAGCAGTATTAACTCCTTGGATGAAAAAACCCGGAATATTCGCCCTTACAAACGGTGTGGTTCATTTAGGTGAAAACTGCTGTAAAGTCTGATTTTCCGTTTACCATCCCGAAGAAACTGGGTTTTTAGGATTTCTGCAGCGATGCTTTAGCAGTGGGGAGTATTTCAAGGCTGGCGATCGCTTTCCTAGGAAACTTAGGCTAAATTAGTTAAAATCAGTAATTAACCACTGCCATTCTGTAACCACCTCTTGAGGTATTGTTAATATTAAGCTTTTCTTTCCTTCTAAAGGTATGTACAGTTTCAAAACATCAATTGTTTCTAACTTTGGTAATACATCAGCAAACCTATATTCGCCTACATTAGATGCTGGTGACTTTTCTGCGTAAACATCAGATGCGGTTAATATCTTGCCTTTTGCTGTCAAAATTTCAAGTGCTTGTGGGTGTGCAAATTCCACGACACCGGGAAAGCCTACCAATCGCAGATGAATATTTTGGAGCCTATTCTCATTAAAGACTTTGAACAATAATACCTGCCAAGTATGTCCTGTATCGTCTTTAATAGATACCTGCGAATGATAGCGCAGAACCCCTGGTGCATCATGGTGTTGGCGAAGTAGAGCAAATGCTTGGGGAGTCATCATTCCCCAATTCATTAGTACTATAAACATTAGCAGAAAACAGCACAACAATAATTTTTTGACCATGAGGCAGCTTGTAGATAATTAACAGGATTTTCTCATTTTTTTATGGCAAACTCAGAACTGGAATTATACAAAACACTTTCATAGTGTTCTACCACAGGAAACGGCTCATAGAAGTGATGCAGCAGAGAACGCCATTTTTGATACTCTGACGATTGCCTAAAACTAATTGTATGGTCTTCTAAATTTTGCCACTGGACAAGCAAAATATAACGATTCTCAGTTTCTATACAACGTTGGAGTTCGTGAGAAATGTATCCCGGCATTGAAGCAATGATAGTTGATGCTGTATGAAAAGCTGCTTCAAACTCTACAGCTAAACCGGGTTTAACATTAAGAATTGCTACTTCTAGTATCATTTGATTAACTCCTACACTGCTTTTTCCGCTGTTTCCACAACCTCACCTTCAGTTGCAGGGAAAAATCGTTGGGTTAGCCAGGTAGTAAAAATATGAGATAGCAATCCTAAAGGTCCGGCAAATAAACAAAGTATCAGGGAATGAATTGTCCAAACTCCTGTTTTTTGCCCTTCTAAATAAATGTATCGACCCGCAAATAAATCCAAAACTAGAAAGTGAACCCAACCTGTTGCCATCACTTTCTCATCTGCAAAAGCTTGAGCAAGAACCGCTAATTCAGGACTTGATAAAGCTTGAGCATTTTCCGGAGTGATACTAATAATAAACAAATACAAATATGCTAATGCTAATGGGACAAAGGGAATATAAGATTCCATAACTTGCTTTGTGATTTTCCATTTTGGTAGGAAAATCATTAATGCCCAAAAAGGTAGTACAAAAATATTAGCAATGTTGAAAATTTGAACGATAGTCATTTTTGAATTATGAATTATGAATTATGAATTATGAGTTGTAGGATCATTTTAATATATCATTGTATTTATAGAACTCCTATTTGATTTTTGAAAAAATTCCGTACCACTCGCAAGACCTGATTGCCTATTGCCTATTGCCTATTGCCTGCCTACACAAATCAGTTCATAAATCAATACCTTCGCCAATTATGAAGGCTGGACAAAAGCTGAAGGTACGTGAATACGACCTAAACAGGAGATAGTATGGAAAATCTGAGCTAATAAAACTGGCTCAGGTTTTTGGGGAAGAAGTTTTAATGTTTCGTTGACATAGAGACAACCACGGTAGTAAGCTTTGAGGTTCATAATACTGCCAATACTGCCGTAAAGATTACCATGAGGAAATCGAGCCAGTAAGCAATGGGACAAGTTAACCATAAAGAAGGATAAATTGGCGGCATTAGTGACAGAGTTTTGAGTGATGTTCATATGACCAATTATTGCTCAAGCTTACTAACGATGGACAAGGTTACGCTGCAACATTCGATATTGGGCTTCAGATGAGCGATTTTGTGAAATAGCTGACTCAAAGTCTTGAAATTTCGTTCTCCCCAGCGAGTTTTAAGCCTAACGCTATAGAGGTGTTGCTACTCAAAGCACGATCAGACTTATGTCCAAGCTACAATTCATCTCCAGGCATGGGATTGACATCAGGTACTCTTGCCAAAATTTGATCAAAGCGCTCATAATCAGCAGCTTGTGCTGCAAACGACAAGTGACTGAGCGATCGCTCGGCAGCGACACGTCGTTCGATGGCGGCGATCAACCATTGTTCCAAGGGAACCTGATTTACCTGTGCCAAACGGCGAACTTCCTGCATTAGCTCTTCTGGTAATTCCAATGGATAAGAACTCATTGACTGAAACGCTCCCTCAAATATAATTTTCGCACCAAAACTCCAGGCTGAATCACTTCAATTCCAAATTGTTGTGCGGCTGGTAAGAAATCTTGTTCGTTGAAGGTAATGATTGCAGATGCCTGGGCATTAATTGCACATTCTAGAACCATTTCATCGTTGGGATCTCTCAGTTGAGGTCGCCACTGAAAATAGATTGGGACTGGCTTCAACACATCTGCAAGCACTCCTAACACCACATCGATCTCTTCAGGGGTTGTCCAAAACTGTTGCAGGTTTTGATCTCGCTTCAATACATCGGCATACTCTAAAAATAAAGCTTCGGAGAGAAACCCTGCGATGACTCGCTGTCGAATGGCTCTCAAAATGAGAAAGCTAGCGCCCCGCCGAGAGCGCAACGCAGCAACCAGAACACAGCTATCGAACACATACATTTGAGAAGAGAGTGAACTGCTTTTTCTAAAAATGTCAAAAACGATTAAGTATATAGGATTCCTATTTGATTTTTGAAAAACCAACTGAGCTAAAAGCTTGCTGTACAAAGGTTTATTTTTCAGTATACTTAGCAAGAATCAAGTATAATTATTATAATAGCAGAGAAACTAGAATTTTGTCATCAACTTAACGACATATGGTCGTTGTCAGTATCAGCGTGTTCGTAAATGGAGATAATAGAACTCTAAAATTTAAAGTTTGTGCTAAATTCTTATAAGTAAAGGAAAAAACAGTTGACTAGGGGTAGGCAATTGCTTTTTCTGCCATCAGGAAATTCTATGAGAAACAATTCCTCTGTTTGCGCCTACCAACGCCCGTCACTGGCTGGTTTAAGGGTGCTTGTAGTTGATAACAACCGCGATTGTAGTGAGTTAATTAAATTTCTTCTTGAAGAGTTTTCAGTAGTGGTAAAAATTGCTACAACTGTTAAAGAAGCACTAGAAGTTTTAGCACATAGGGAAACAGATGTTTTAATTTCCGATATTGCTATGCCTGGGGAAGACGGCTACTCTTTGATTCGCAAAATCAGAAGTTCTGAAAGATGTGAGTATCTCAAACGCCTTCCAGCTATAGCTATGACAGCTTTTATTACAGATAATGGATGCTCTTTAGCGCTTGAATCAGGTTTTCAAGTGTATACAGAAAAACCTTTTGATATGAATAAGTTGGTAACAACTGTAGCCACTCTTGCTGCACCCGTACCCGTGTAAACACTGGTTTATATTTCAGGGTAGGCAATGCTAGCATTCATTGCCCACAACCCACACCCAATATTACTCGGATAAGCGAAAATTAGAAACCCGGTTTCTTGAAGAAACCGGGTTTCTGAGAGATGTCCTTAACCGATAAGTATTAACCCACACCCCACACCCTACACCCTACACCCTACACCCTACTTTTACGGATAGAGACCTCGGTCGTGGAGTGCTTGAGTGACACGACCCACGCCCAAAGTATAGGCTGCTAAGCGTAGGGGAATTTGCCTGTCTTCAGATTGTTGGGTCACTTGGTAGTAAGCTTGCACCATCAACTGCTCCATTTCCTTGTTAACACGCTCTTCATCCCAGAATACATAAGAAAGACCTTGCACCCACTCTAAATAACTCACAACCACACCACCAGCATTCGCCAAGATGTCTGGTAGAACCGTGATACCTCTGGCTTCTAAAGTCTGGTTAGCTTCTAAAGTCACTGGTCCATTAGCTGCTTCTGCGACTATCTTGGCTTGTACTTGATGGGCATTTTCTGCCGTAATCTGGTTCTCTAAAGCTGCGGGAACTAGAACATCACAAGGCAAAGTCAGTAAGTCAGTATTACTAATTGGAACTGATTCTGAGAAGCCAACAACACTCCCACGATTCTCAGTCGCATAGGCTTTTAAAGCAGGAATGTCTAGACCAATATCTGAATATACTCCTCCCGCACCAGTCGAAACAGCAATAATTTTTGCTCCTGCTTCATGCATTAATAAAGCAGCGGCACTTCCAACATTGCCAAAACCTTGAATGGCTACTCGCGCTCCTATAAAGGATTGACCTCTATCTGCCAAAGCCTCACGTACAACGATCGCAACACCACGTCCGGTTGCCATTTCCCTTCCCCGCGAACCACCGATAGAAATAGGTTTACCAGTCACAACTCCAGGAACAGCATGACCAACATTCATAGAGTAAGTATCCATCATCCAAGCCATTTCACGGGCAGAAGTGCCTACATCTGGTGCTGGGATGTCTAACTCCGGACCAATTTCTCGAATTAATTCGCTTGTATAACGACGGGTAATCCGTTCTAGTTCACTCATGCTATAAAGTTTCGGGTCGAGAGCAATACCCCCTTTTGCACCGCCATAAGGAATACCGACTAACGCACATTTCCAAGTCATTAACATTGCCAAGGCGGAAACTTCCCGCAATGTGACAGACGGATGATAACGAGTTCCACCCTTAAAAGGACCAAGGATATCGCAGTGCTGCACTCGATGTCCAGCAAGAACTTCAATCTCTCCGTTGTCTCGTTTGATGGGAATTGAAACGGTAATGACTTTACGTGGATGTCTGAGTATTTCCAGTACACCTAGATCCAGGCTTAATTCTTTTGCTGCCTGTTCTAAGTAACTACAGGCTTGATCCAAAGGGCAAATATGCGCTGGCGAAGGAGCCTCCACTGGTCTCACAGAGGACGAAATCATAAATTTTTCTCCTAAAGATAAATATGTTATTAGCTAATTGCTAATTGCTAATGGTAAAAAAAGCAACTAGCTATCAGCTTTTTAGTATATGCCTAGCTTACTCTCTTTTTTTGAAATAGATAGTTTTTTGTAAATTTCGTTACAATTTATTTTGAGCCCCTCAGGTATAGTGTCCAAACCGTAAGCTTGGATGTTTGGTCAGGAACAAAAAATATTGAACATAAATGTTGAGCGCAGTCCCTACCTATAATTTTAATTTAGGTAGGGTAAGGGAAATCAATATAAAAAGCGCAGCAACATTATAGTAAAATAACGTTGGTACGGCAAAACGAATATTCGTGGAGGCACGACCAATTACGCAGCAATTATCTATTTTAGGTATTGCGATTTTTCTAGGGTTTCCGTAGACAAAAGTTTCTACGACTCGCTGAGGACGCCAGTGTACCTGGGAACGTTATATAGTCTATATAGCGAAAGAATCCCCAACTATAACGCAAGTTTAGTTGGGGTGCGTTCAATAGAAGAAACACTCATTTCCCTACGCCGGGTTGTGGTTTGGGCGAACAACCGTTCTCCCCTACGCCTTCTATGCTCTAATCAGAAACATTTTGCTATGCTATCGTTCTATATAGTCTGGTGTGAGAGTATTGGAAATGGGTTATGTCTAAAGTGCCGAAAGCTTGTTCAGTATTAGGGCTACCAGTTCATGTGATATCTGACTATCCAAGCTGGTTGCTAGAGCGTCTGCAACAAGGTCTGGGAACTCATGTGGTAACGCTCAATGCAGAAATGACGATGCAGGCGGAGCGGAATTTATCTCTAGCGGAAATTATTCGGAGTGCTGAGCTGGTGATTCCTGATGGAGCAGGGGTCGTTTTATATTTACGGTTGCTATTGCAGCAAAACATCCGCAGAATTCCAGGAATCGAATTAGCAGAAACACTACTGCAAGAACTGGGACGACAAGGTTCAACTGGCGCAAAGGTGTTTTTTTATGGAGGAGCACCAGGAGTAGCAGCAAAAGCCTCAGAGTTTTGGACTTCTCAATTCCCAGGTTTAGAAGTTGTAGGAACTCAATGTGGTTTTCTTTTAAAAGAAGAAGAAGAGCAATTATGGCAAACTCTCGCCCAAATACAACCACAGGTCATTTTGGTAGGTTTGGGAGTCCCGCGTCAAGAGTTATGGATTGCTCAAAACCGCCATTTGTGTCCCCATGCAATCTGGATTGGTGTTGGTGGGAGTTTTGATGTTTGGTCGGGAACGAAAAATCGGGCTCCTGGATGGTTAGCAAATAACAATTTGGAATGGCTGTATCGGCTATATAAAGAACCTTGGCGCTGGCGTCGAATGCTGGCTTTACCTGAGTTTGCTCTCAAAGCCTTAGTTTACAGGTTTTTTCCCTCTAAAGTTGGCATCGTTACTAGATAAAAGAATACAAGAACAAAAAATCTCTTGTGGAACGTCTGTCTCAGACGTTAGTGATGGAAGTCATTTAGAGGTTGTTTGAAAAGTAGTTGGCTGTGATTTTAGGCACTTATTGATCCCCCCTAGCCCCCCTTGGAAAGGGGGGAAAATACTCTAACGGTCCCCCTTTTTAAGGGGGATTTAGGGGGATATTGAATATAATTGCTACTGATGAAAGGACTTAGAAAACATCCTCTTAGAGACATGCGAAGACAGCGCTACTACGAACGAATAACTAAGGGCGATACCCACTGAGGAGGGCATCGCACTTTATATCAGGATAATTTACAGTTGAATGGTAACTGTCTTGACTTCGGTGTAATTCTGTAAGCAATATTCACCGAGTTCGCGACCCATTCCGGACTGCTTGAACCCACCGAAGGGTGCAGCTGTATCAAAGGCGTGGTAGCAATTTACCCAGACAGTACCAGCGCGGACATTGTTTGCGATCGCGTGAGCTTTTGTAATATCTTTTGTCCATACACCCGCTGCTAGTCCATACATTGTGGTGTTCGCCAGATGAATCACCTCTTCAATGTCTTTGAACTTGATAATGCTCATGACTGGACCAAAGATTTCCTCTTGAGCAATTTTCATGTTGTTGTCAACATCAGCAAATACGGTTGGCTCAATAAAAAACCCGCGATCGCCAACTCGATGACCACCGCATACTAAGTTTGCGCCTTCTTGTTGTCCAGCTTCAATATAGCTCATCACTTTATCAAACTGGTCTTGGTCTACTTGCGGTCCTTGCTTTGTCTTCGGGTCAAAGGGGTCACCGACGGTGCGCTGTAATGCTCGCTCAACGCTTTTTGCAACAAAATCGTCGTAGCATTTTTCTTCCACAAACAGCCTTGAACCAGCGTTACAGCACTGACCTTGGTTAAAGAATAAAGCGTGGTGACTCCCTGCGATCGCCGCATCCATATCAGCATCAGCAAAGACGATATTGGGACTCTTTCCACCTAATTCCAAGGTAATGCGCTTGAGGTTGCTCTTAGCCGCAGCTTCCATCACCAAACGCCCTACCTCAGTCGAGCCGGTAAAAGCTAATTTATCCACATCCATATGACGTGCGATCGCCGCCCCTGCGGTTGGTCCATATCCTGATAAAATGTTTACCACTCCTGGGGGAAAACCTGCTTCAACGATGAGTTCGCCTACCCGTAACGCCGACAAGGGGGTTTGTTCTGCCGTTTTGAGAACAACCGTATTCCCTGCAGCCAGTGCTGGTGCTAGCTTCCAAGCTTGCATGAGTAGCGGGAAGTTCCAAGGAATAATTTGACCAACCACACCCACTGGCTCATGACGCGTGTAGCAAAAGTAAGAACCTTTTACCGGGATGGTCTTGCCTTGAATTTTATCTGCCCAACCTGCATAGTAGCGGTAGCACTCGATTACGAAGGGTAAGTCTGCATACATAGCCTCCGTCAGTGGCTTCCCATTATCGAGGCTTTCCAATCTTGCTAGTTCCTCTTTATTCTGCTCGATTAAGTCAGCGAGCTTGTAGAGCAACTCGCCACGACGACGAGCGGACATATTTCGCCATTCTCCCCGATTGAAGGCATTTCGAGCTGCTTGCACTGCTTTATCAACATCTGGAGCATCAGCTTCAGCAACATTGCAAATGACTTCACCCGTAGCTGGATTAATTGTCTCAAATCGGCGACCGCTCGTACTTTCCACCCACTCATTGTTAATGAGTAATTGAGTCGGACCAATTTTTGCCTGCTTTTCTGGTAATGTCGCTGTTACCATTGCATCCTCCTTTTGGGCTGACTTTTGCCTACTTTTTAGTCATAGGTCAAGTATAAATTGACTTATGCAGTCAGTTGCAGGAGTTAAAATAATTCGTAATTGTATTTCCACATAATTTTCGAGGGGCTTGAATCATGAGATACGCATTTTTTTTCTAGAACCTGTGTTGGGGGGTTGTATTCTCAATGAATTCATGATGAATTACAAATTTTCGGTCAATTTTAAAAATTAACTTAACCCTCTATAACCCGTAGAAATCCTCATCCAAAATTTGCTCAATTGAAAAAGGACACGTTATGGGATACTCACTCTCTTCTGGCACACGAACCCCATATTTGGCAAGTTTACCTTCCTTAATTGCCAGCTTCCGACCATCTGGATAAGCTTTTTCCACCGCTTCGACCAGAAAACTTTTGAGAGAAGGAGTATCAGTCAAATTATTGAGAACGCGCTGACGATGTTCCAGCACCGAACTATACCAACTTCCTTTCATACTATCGGGCACATCATGCTGAACCATTAACTTGAGTAAATGCGCCAACAATATTGTCAAATTGCTTTTTAGCGTATTTCTCTCTGATTTACCCAAATCAACTAGCTCCTCAATCAAATGCTCAATATCCAGCGACTCAAATTCATGATTCTGTAACTGCTGAATCGTTTGCTGAATCCATAATTGCCAATCGCGATCGTATAGCGTGTTAGACATTGTTCAGATCGACTCCCAATAATTTAACGTTCTAGCTAATCCAAGCAAACCGCTAACAACCTCTAGTTTACCAATCTTCTAAAGTTCTCTGCCCAAGTATAATTCATGAAAACGCTCAGTATTTTGTTAGCCGTGGCAAATTAAATGCTTGCGGCGAATTAAGAACTATCCCACACCTCTGTATTTTTTGTCCCAATTTATGGTAAACAAACTGTGGAACAAGTGGGGGTAAATCATGAAAGTTTGGGAAGTTCAATCTAAAGAAGGTCTTGATGCATTGACGTTGGTGGAACGCCCGGAACCCCATCCCCCAGCGGGACAGGTACTTTTGAAGATGCGTGCGGCTTCTCTCAATTATCGGGATTTGTTGACAGTGAGGGGGGCGTATGGTTCTAAGCAAAAGCTACCGCTTGTTCCTTTCTCTGATGGGGTGGGGGAAGTGGTTGGTGTTGGTGATGGCGTCACTAGAGTAAAAGTTGGCGATCGCGTAGCGACTATCTTCATGCAATCATGGATAGATGGGGAGTTTTCCGCAGAAAAGTCAAAGTCAGCTTTAGGTGGTGCCATTGATGGGGTATTAGCTGAGTATGTTACGCTAAACCAGAATGGTGTGGTTCGGTTTCCCGAACAACTCTCGGATGAAGAAGCCGCAACCCTACCCTGTGCTGCGGTGACAGCTTGGAATGCTCTGACAACAGATGGAAAGTTCAAAGCAGGGGATACTGTTCTCATCCAAGGTACCGGGGGAGTTTCAATATTCGCCCTCCAGTTTGCCAAAATAATGGGAGCGCGTGCGATCGCTACTTCTAGCAGCGACCAAAAACTAGAAAAATTGAAGCAACTAGGCGCATCAGAGGTTATTAATTATAAGACGACTCCAAACTGGGAAGAAAAAGTTTGGGAACTTACAGGTAAAGTCGGCGTCGATAGGGTTATAGAGGTTGCTGGCGGTGCAAATCTTAATAGCTCCCTGCGTGCTGTGCGTTATGGTGGATACATTAGCTTGATTGGTGTACTTTCCGGGTTAAGTGCAGATGTAAGTACGGTATCCATTCTGCACAAAGGAATTTGTGTGCGAGGTATCTATGTTGGTAGCCGTGAAATGTTTGAAGCAATGAATCGTGCAATCTCCCTACATGGTATGAAACCAATTATTGACCGAGTGTTCCCCTTTGACCAAGCCCGAGAAGCCTTGCAGTATATGGAAAGCGGCGCACATTTCGGCAAAATTGTCATTCATTGGTAAGGGGTGTGGGGGTGTATGGGTGCAAGGGTGTAGGGGTCAATACCTTTTTTTCGTCTCCTCCTGCGCCCTCCCTGTAACCTCCTGCACCCCCATACCCATACACCCCTACACCCTAATTTGTTATGTCGCAAAAAACTATTTTTCCAAAGCTTGCTCTCGGATTATTGTTTCTTTTAGAAGTCAATCACCATCACACAGTACAAGCACAAAACACAAAATCTTCCCGACTTGATTGGGAAAGGTTGCAAAGAGTACAAAACATAGCACCCGTTCCGACGGAATCGTTAGCGGACTTAGCGGTTAAACTTGCTAACACCGATAATAGTGAACAAGCAGTAGCGTTGTTTGAGCGTGCTATCAGGATTGCTGAAGGAATACCAAATCAAGGGTCTAAAATCAATGCATTATCTGCGATCGCTCTCCAACTCTCAGAGGTAGGACAAGCGCAGCGTTCGGAGAAACTGTTTGAACAAGCAGTACAACTGACTGAAGAAACCAGCCCTACCTTTAGTAAGTACGAACAGGAAGAAGCTTTGCGGAATATCAGCGTTCAAATAGCCCAAGCTGGACAAACCCAACGAGCGTTACAGTTGGCAAAAGAAATTCCTTCTGACTATCGTAAAGCTCAAGCCCTGAATGACATTGCTTTCACTCTGATTAAGAATGGACAAACACAGTTCGCAAAGCCAGTTCTCCTAGAGGCGTTACAATTTGCTAAAGGTATTACAGGAGACTATGCCTACGAATCAAATGGCAGTTGCGCGAACTATAAATTTGATGTATTATCCAAGATTGCAGGCAATTTGAGTCTCATGTCTCAGTTAGAGACTGCCCTCCAAATAGCGAATAGTATAGAAGGCTGTGGTTCCGCTGGTGGTGAAGCGACTCAAAATTATCAAGCTTGGGCATTTGTGGGTATTCTTAACCATTTAGCAAAAGTAGACCAAGTGCAGCAAACTTGGAAAAATGCTCAAGCCATCAAGTCGCCTGTGGAGAAAGCTGTGACTTGGTCGGCGATCGCAGTCAAACTGATAGATATGGGAGAAACATCAATCGCCCTAGACATCGCCAAAAAGCTAACAAAGGAAATTCCATCTCCAACCAAATTGGATTCGGGGTTTAAATTCAAAACCTACCAAGCTAGAGAAGATGCACTGCGAGATATTGCTGTCAAGTTAGCTGAAAAGCAACAGTTTGATGCAGCTGAACAAATCGCACAGGCGATGACAGAACCAGCTCAGTTGGGATTAAGCCCGCAAGATGCATTTTATCTTTTACCTACTCCTAGTATTAAGGACTCTACCTTAGTAGAAATTATTCGTCAGTATGCTAAAGCGAAGAAAGTTCCACAAGCGTTACAGTTAGCTAAGAAAATTCCCGATGTAGAAGCAAAAGCATTGGCAATTATTGCTGTTGCTAAAGAATTGCAACAAACAGGGGAAAAAGCACAAGCTGCTAAACTACTTAAAGATATACCATTGCCGCCAACACCAAAAAAATCGAATGATTACCAAGGCTATATGTCACTGAGCCATGTTGCTATTGCACTCGTTCCAGTGGGACAGACTGACAGGGCTATCAAAATTGCTGAATCTTTGGGAAGTGAGTTGATGAAAGAATCAACCCTGACAGATATTGGTGTCCAACTTGCAGACATGGGACAGATTGAACCTGCTATGAAAATAGCTAATAGCCTCAAAGGTGCGGGTTCGAGGGCGATCGTTTTAAACAAAGTTGCATCTATGTTGACAGATGATGGTCAACTTGACAGGGCGTTTGAGGTAGCATCATCTTTTCAAGGAAGGGAAACTACCAAACTCCTAGCTGACATCGCTAGTAAATTTGCTTGTTCTGGAAAGCGCGATCGCGCCTTAAAGGTTGCTGAAACTATCCCAGACGATGAAGTCAAAGCAATAGAAATTGCTGAAATTGCAAGTGTGAGCGATCGGGAAAAGAAATTAGGACTTACGCGCTGTACAAATTGAAGATTATATGTATAACGGTCACTCTGTTTCAAATTTTGTAGTTAAGCCCTAAATTAAAATTTGGGCTTAAAGCTCAAACCCGTTAAAACGGGTTAATAGCTAATACGGTTCAGTTACAGCTAAAACAAGACTGCTAGGATAAGAGCTGTCTGCACTGCAAGAAACCCGCTATCTCAAAAATACCGGGTTTCTGTTCAAGCTTAACCGAGCAGTATTGAAAGCTAAAAAGCTGATTTTGCGATCGCTCTACCCAACCTACAATTATCCTTAACTGAACCGTATTGGGTTAAACCCCCATTCCGCACCCTGGAGTGTCACACTACGAATTTTGGACGTTTGATGATTTGGAAGATGCTTCAACTATCGCAAAAAGTTTATTCTCAAATCTTTCCATACATACCGACCAATCAAACTCAAGAATTAACTGACGAGCCTCGCGAGACATTTCTTCTTTAAGGTCAGGGTTTTCAAGAATAGAAATCACTTTCTGAGCAAAATCTGTTGGGTTATTGGGTTCCGCTAACAAACCATTGCGACCCGGTAGAACCTGTTCTGAGGTTGATGGTGCAATAGCAGCGACAACAGGGGTTCCAGAAGCAAGTGCTTCGTTATTCGCTGTACAGAAGTTTTCGGTGAGTGAGGGGTTGACAAACACATCTGCACGAGCATATAAACCTAAAAGTTCTGTTCCGTGAGACTCTCCCCACACAGTTACACCAGATTTAAACTTCTCAGCTTGTCTGCGGATTTCTTCTTCTTGAGGACCTCTACCAACAATGATTAAATGAACATCGGGAATTTTGGTAGCGACAAGAGAATATATATCAAGAAGTTGAGCAACATTCTTTTCTGCAGTAATACGTCCGACAAAGAGGAGAGTTGGACGAGAGTCGTTGGGAATAGGGTTGTGTATGATATTCGTGGGATTAAATTTTTGACAGTCGATTCCTTGATAAGGGAGATATTCACTACGTTGGGATTTTAATTGTTTGTACTTAGCAAGTTGTTCTCTTGAAGGGAAAAAATTAGCATCATAGGTTTCACTGAATTGTTTGATGATAAAGGGAAGGATGGGACGAATAAGACTAAAAAACTGATTCCCTAAATAGTATTGGATGTAGGCAACAATATCAGTGTGAAACAGTGATATTATCGGAGTACTTGTGCGCTTTGCGTATTCAGTACCAATAGGACGACCATAACCTTGCAAAAAAAGTGAGTAAAATCCTCTGATTTGAGGTGCTTCTTCTACGACTATAATGTCAGGTTTAAATTCCTCCAGCAGTTTAGTATCGCTCCAATATCGATAATTCAATGGTTGAGGAAGAGACTTATAAAATATTAGAGGATTTGTAGGAAATGCATACTCAGAAAAATTCGAGAAAGGTTTTAATTCTTCCAGTCCCGGCATGGGACGATTACCTATATACTCAGGATACTGATTGTTAATTTGTGGGTGAACCAGAAAGACGTCATGTCCCTGCTTTAATAACCAGAGAACACGTTGGTGTACTGCTACAGAAACCCCTGTTAAGAAGGGAGCATACAAGCTTGTAAAAAGCGCAATACGAAGACGTTGCTTGTTCATAGTTAATTGGTTATCCTGTATAATTTCAAGAACTGAAAACTAGTGACTTACTCCCTTATCTGACTAAAATTCTCATTATCTTTCTAACTCTTATCTCTATGCTCTCTGCGCCTCTGCGGTTAATTAAGTAAAAAAAACACTGGTTTTTATAATTAACATTTGACGGATTTTGTGATTTTTTTTACGAATTTAATCTAAGAACGACTTCTTTTTATTTTATCTACTATCTTTTATGTTTTTGCATTCAAATTATCATTTTTAGATTTGCGATATTCAGAAACCCGGTATCTTAAAGATACCGGGTTTCTCTGCTTTTACAAATAATTTAGGCTTGCTATCACAATATCTTCTTAAAAATCCATATTTTATATGAAAATAAAAAAGTTTTTGTATGATTTCATATACTTTTTAAAAAGTTATCAGTGAACCAAAAAGATAAATAATTTTGTTTATTTTAAAGTGTGGGTTCGCGCATAAAGTGGGCTCTTCCGTACAAAGCGCGTGCCGAAATTATCAATAAGCTTCGTATCTGAACCTGTTTGTATGGGATTTCAATGCCTGACTAATTGCTTTATGAACAAATCTAGCTTAAGCCATGCTTGAAAACATGACTGCATAAAGCTTTTAGGGATTTTTTAGATTAAATTAGCACGCGCTTTGTACGAAAGAGCCGAAATCCTTAGATTCTAATGTACCTCAGATATTATCTAGTTGAAGATTGCGGGAATTTTTCAGAATAAATGTGTTATTTTCTTTGATTAAATCGCCCGTAAAAATGACTGGTAAACGCTCTTGATACGCCTTAATAGCTAGTATATAATCATGGTCTGATAATTGGGTTTTGATTTTCCGCAGTTGATCGACAACCACGCCAAATAATGTAATTTCTCCACTTAATTTATCAGCTAATGGTGTTTCAATTTGCGTAACTAACCCTTGAATGGTGATGTTGGGTGCATTGGTAATGAGCGAGCTAAAAATATTAATTTGAGAACGATTTTCTGCTAATGCTAGAGTTTCTAAAACTTCTTGCATACGGCGGGGGAAATCAACAATTTCTGGTTTGAGGGGAAGTAGGATTTCAAAATCGTCTAGAGTCCAAATTGAGGCTTTATCACCCCTGAGTTGCTGTTGATGCCAACCATGTGACCGAAGATAAGTCTCCACTTGTTGGGGGTCGATATGTTTAAATTTCTCTACATCTGAGATGATAGCTGTCATAGCGGTAATCCTGCAGCAATGCGTTCCATTATGATATGAAGTTCGTTCGGACTAAATATATTTTGACGCTTAATTTCAACGGTGATAGTTGTTTGGTTATCAACTGGTGGTTGTCCGCGTAACGATAGCCAGTAACCGCAGCGCTTTAAGCATAGAGATTCTTCGGTTTGTGATAGCCAGTCTCTGACATCACCTGGAATGATAACTACGATTAAGAGTTGCGGTACGAAGGGGTCATCTTCGCGGAGTTCGTCATAGTTTTTGATGCTTAATCTGTATTTAATGGATTCTTCATTTAATACGTTTTGGGAAGTAGATTTAATTTGTATATCAAATCTCGGTAGTCGTTTGGAGTTGAGTTTTCCTGGTACGGTAATGGTAGCATCAATGCCGCTATCATCCAAGGAGCGTGTAGCTGCTTGTAGGGAATAGCCAGCAGCTGCGGTAACGGCATACACGTATGCATAACTAAAATCTTCTTTTTGGGTGTTGAGGCTCATTAATATCTTACTAAAAGCCAGAAATAAGGCAGTTTTATACTTTTGTTAGTGATTATATGAATAATAGTTGCTAATTTCACGGAAAAACACGGAAATCAGTTAGCAACCATAACGCAAGACTTGGGTGAATCAGTCTTGAACTTGTATAGTGACAGTACACGCAAAATTCAAGATTATTTAGGACACAGAAATATTACTCACACTAAACAGTACACCAAACTCAATGCTAACAGGTTTAACTTTGAGTAGGATGTTTAATTTTTCCTCAAACATAAGGTTGTACAAATTTTTACAGTCCTATTCATGAAACAGTACTTATTTATAATAATAGTATAAATAAGTACCTATAACTTTAGGTTAGGGTTGTAAAAATTTGCCATACCCTTTTATCGCTTTATCGTGATATAATCAAATATTATTTTTTCCAAAAAAATACAGTGGTCAATCATATATTCTAATCTATGGCAGGATGAGAAATATAGCGGTTCTCTGTTGAATCTAATACGTTTTTAAATTAAAAAACCACAGATGAACGCAGATGAACGCAGATGAATTTGTATTTTATCCAAACGAGAGTTGCTATATGACTGATACTTTTGGGCGTGAAGTGACTGAAGTGGAAGCAGAAATAGCAGGGAAACGTCATGTATTTTCTGGAGATATTGTTGTTGTTGCAGGTGGTGCAGTTAACTCAGCCGTATTGTTACTCAAATCAGCCAATGACCAACACCCAAATGGATTAGCTAATAGTTCTGGACTGGTGGGGCGCAATTATATGGCACATAAGTTTGCAGTGGTTATGACTTTGAATGCCAAACGGAATCCCACAGTATATCAAAAGACACTTGCAGTTAATGATTTTTACTGGGGAGAAGAAGATTTTCCTTATCCAATGGGAAATATACAATTATTAGGTAATCTCAGTAAGGACAAAGTTGCGGCTTGTGGACCACCTTTAATGCCCGGTATATTATCTCAAGCTGTAGCTAATCATTCTGTGACTTGGTTACTTATCACTGAAGACTTACCAAACCCTAACAATCGCGTGCGTGTTGAAGGGGAGAAAATCTTTCTCGATTATACAAGTAATAATGAAGTAGCTCGCGATCGCTTGATAAAACGTTGGAAACAAGTCTTGAAATCAATTGAATCTCATTATCAAATGGGAGAACTGACATTATATTTCTCCACAAAGATGTCTTTGAAAGAAGTTGGACATCAGTGCGGTACGTGTCGTTTTGGTGAAGACCCAAAAACTTCAGTACTTGATTTAAATTGTCGTACCCATGATGTTGATAACCTTTACGTTGTGGATAGTAGTTTCTTCCCATCCAGTGCTGCTGTCAACCCAACGCTAACGATTATGGCAAATGCTTTCCGCGTTGGAGAGCATCTTTTGCAACGGATGAAGTAACGGATGTAACATAAATCATTTGTGAAAAGTGAGAAACCCGGTATCTCCAAGATACCGGGTTTCTTGTCTCGCGTGGATTGCTATATAATTTTGCTTTTATATTGAGACTTGGCGATCGCCTGGTTCATCGTGTAATTGATAAGGACGGTATTCAATTAAGCGGATGTCCCAAGGACGACTGACGCAATAAGTAACGCCACGCCAATTCACCTTTGACATCCACAGGGAAAAGAACATTGCTAACCCATATACCCATTGTGTCAGTGGAAGCGCCACAAACATTCTTATAAGTGTAGGTATTGTGAATTTTGTTGTAGGATGATTGTGATTGCAAAGGATTGGTTGTACTGCTTGCTCCAAAATAATGGTCAGCAACAGTAATGTCATTGTATAACTAGCGAAGCTGGAAAAAGATACAGCAGCCACAGTCCATTGTCCGGTTAATAATGTTGTGAAAAACAACACCAATACTGTGGTGGGAAGCAGTATAGTCAGAATCGAATCAGCCACTACAGCCCACCACCAAGGATGGTAAAGTCGAGAAGCCAAAAGCTGACGCTTCAACCATCTAAACAACCTAGGTAAATCGCATTCTTCACGATTGAGGATGAGTAAAGAAGGTACAAATTTGACCACCTTTCCATGTTTTGCCAAGACACTGCGGATTGGAGTATCATCAACGTAAGCTCGTCCCCATTTATCTAGCAGTCCAGTTTCGTGAATCAGTTCTGTTTTGATTGCTAAAGTACCGCCCCAAGCAATTTGATAAAGGGACATTTGCAAAACCGCAGATACGTTCCAAAAGTATCGTACCAGTGTCCCCCAATATTTACCTGTAGGTAAGTACCATCGGTTACCCGTTGTCGCCCCAATTTTGGGATTGGCTAGGGGACTGACTAATTCTCGCAGCCAGGTTGGGTGTACGACTGCGTCAGCGTCTACAAAAGCAACAACTTTGTAAGAATCGTCCAAATCGGAGACAGCTTGTACTAAAGAACTGCATTTTAGACTGCAATTGTAACGCTTGACTCTTAAGGGACTGATTTGAACGTTGTTTGCATCTAAGTTGTTAATTGTATTTGTAGCAATTGTCCAAGCTGGATCGTCTTGACTATCGACAATGATTTTAACATCGTAGATTGGGTAGTTCTGATTCACCAGCGCCTGTAAGCACTTGGGTAAAAATGGATCTGCACCACGCAGACAAAGAATCACAGCCGTTTTAGGTAACTGGTTATCTGGTAATAAGGTGTTTCTGGATAAGCGCAGATACAAAACAAGTAAAAATACGAAAAATACCTGAATAATGAGCCAACCCAGTAAAACTCGAGACAGAAATATTGCCAATTCTTCCATATTTAGCGCGGACTGTCTTGACGATAGGGGTGTGGGGTGTGGGGTGTAGGGTGTGGGGGTAAGGGAAAAAGAATTTACCCTTAACCCACATCTTTTTAAATATGTATGTCCTGAAAGCGTTAGTAGGGGCGAACAGACGTACCCTCCGGGAAGGCTCCGCCAACGCCCTTACATCTTTTTCACGCCTATATCTAATTTATGAATCGAGGGAATATTTCATTTTAATGTTGATGGTTGTATTTGTTTTTACTGGAAAACTGGCGTCACGAAATTTTGGAGTTCCTGTAAAGATGGATACAGTTGGATTTTTGGAAATACCAAAACCTTCTTGCGGAATACCGAGAAAGTCTTTATTGAGTGTTTGGTCGCCATTTTGGTCATCTACTACGGCGACGGCGTAAGTTCCAGGCTTTAGTCCAGAAAACTGTTTTTTAAGGGAATTTCCTGTGATTTGAATGCAGTCACTTTGGACTTCACTGGTATTATTCATGGGAAATCCTCTTTCATCAGCAAAAACCCTCAAGCAAATTTGTCCCTTTTGATGACGAATTCCATCTATCACAACAGTGAGTGTTGAGGTTGAACCTGCATTCACTGTTTTTATGATGCTGATATTTGCTAACAGTGCAAGCAATATGGAACTGATTTTTCCTAGTTTCATAATGGTGTACTTGAGGATTATGATTTGTAACCCGTTTTAACGGGTTTAAGCTTTTAGCCCGAATTTTAATTCAGGGCAAATTCTACGCTTCTGTAGACTGTTTAACAAGTTGTTGAATATCTGTTTTTTTCAGCCATTCTTGAGTTCGCTTCATCCCTTCTTTTAGGTCAATTTTTGGTTTGTATGTTAACAGTCTTTGTGCTTTATCAATAGAATAAGCGTGGGGACGACTCATAAAATCCACAACTTCTGGTAAAATATCGGCTTGCTTGCGAAACAGTTTTTGTCCCTGATAGCGTAGTTTGAGAAATAGTTTGAGTTCGTCTTTTGGTAAAGAAAAGGGTGCGGGTAAACCAGCAACCTCAGCTAAGTAGGTAAAGTACTCTTTCCAGGAAGTTTCTTGTCCGTCGGTGACGTTAAAAATTTCTCCGTATGTTTCTTTTTCTATGGCGAGAAAAATAGCATCAATGAGGTTGTCGATATACACGTGGTTGATGATTCCCCGTCCATCGTTGGCGTAAGCAAATAGTCTTTGACGCATCATCAATAGGGGTCGGACAATCCAAGGTATGCTACCCGGTCCGTAAACATCGCCCGGTCTGAGAATGATGATGCCAAAATTAGATGGATCGTTGAGTTCTAAAAGTGCTTTTTCTGCTTCTATTTTTGTTTCACAGTAAGGATTATTTTCGCCACGTAAAGGTCCATCTTCTGTGACGCGATTAGGATAGCTAAAGCCGTAAACGAGAACACTAGAGATGTGGATGAAGGTTTTGACACCAGCATTCTTGGCGGCTTTTGCTATATTTAGTGTTCCACCAACATTAATCTCACGGAATTGGTCGAGGGAACCACCTTCTTTCGCAAGTTCGGCTGTGTGTAAAACGATATCTGCACCTTGACAAGCTTTTTGGGCGATCGCAGGGTCAGTAACACTACCAGATATCACCTTAGCGCCCAAATTTTGAGCTTTTTTGCTTTTATCGGAAGGGTCTTGTAACCCGCAAACCTTAAATCCTTGGGCTATTGCTAATTCTGTCGCACGCAAACCAATAAATCCGCCAATTCCACTGATGAGGAGAGTTTTGTTTTTGAAGTCCATAAAGAGATAGCTGTGAAGGTTTTTGGTGAAGAGAGGGGTGTGGGGGTGTGGG
>JAWQFQ010000022.1:0-68990 GCA_035967975.1 Scytonema sp. PMC 1070.18 | reverse complement strand
GTGAGGGAGGGAGGGAGTGAGGGAGGGAGGGAGTGAGGGAGGGTAATTTTCTGGGGGTATTGGTTTAGGGTCTACGCAGTTTATGATTAGCTCATTTAAACTGAAATAAGAATAATTCATAAGATACAGAAAAGTCTGAGTACCAAAGTATTCAGCAGTAGTTCTTATTGCTACCGACTTTGCTATCTCTCATTGCTTCTCTGTATTGGTTATAAGTTCAAGATAGTTTGAGAACGTTATAACTCAAATCTAGTTATTTGCTTGTTGGAGTTGTCCGCAATGAAGTTAATCATTTTTGGATTAGTCGTAGTTTATATAGCTGGTGTCTGGAAGTTCTGGAATGGTTTTACCCGGACTAACTTCCAGCGGAGTCTACCCAACCGTCTAGGTTTAGCCCTCTTATGGCCAGCTTTGTTTGTTTCCAGTAAATCCTACCGTCAAAACTTTAGAAAGGCTCTGAAGGGGTAGGGTGTTGGGGTGTGGGGTGTTGAAAGTTGTTGATTTGAGCCCAGAACTAAAGTTCGGGCTTAAAGCTTAAACCCGTTGAAACGGGTTTAATTAGTGAGGTGAGTATTGCTAGGGGGTTTGGGGAACAGTTCACCAATCTTGGTTTTTCGCTATCTAGGAGAGTTCAAGACTATTATCAAAACTCCCAATTACAGTTATTTCAGATTGGAAGGGGAGCAATACGCAGCATTATGTATTACATAAAAATGCCTGCGCCAGGAAATAGTTCGCCCTCAACAACTGGTGGTACTAAGAAAATTGCAGCTGCACGTATGCTCAAGAAACTATCCATACCTGGAAGTTGGTTCTGAGGGTCACCACCAAAATTTGTACTCCCAAGCCAAGTTTCTTGTGTGAGCATTCTCAGCACCCGTTCGGGGGTATCTTGAAAACTCACAAAGTTCAACCCTGCACGAAAGCCAGGAGCGCTATCGAGGGGTTCGAGGAACTCGTAGCCTTGGCGGAAAATGCGGAGTGAATTGCGATCGCTTAGTGGTGTAAGGTGATGGTTTGCTCTTTGGACATGGCTTTGCTGTAGGATTGTTTCATTCACAGTCTCCGGTTCAAGGAAAGCTTCGTTGCCAGGGCTTAAAACGTCTGTTCTTCCTGTGACCGGACACCCTGTTTTGATGACTGGATTACCTTCACTATTAAGGGATATCAAAGGACAACCAGTTAATTTGTCTCTACCTACCAATAGCTCTTGCTGTTGACGATTGAGCTTTTGCCAAACTGTCAACTCAATTGCAATTCTCAGGAAAACTAAATAAGTACCTCCTTCAATCCATTGCTCCAGAGGCGGGCGAGGTTTAATTGCGATCGCGCTCTGGCGTTCGGAGCTTTTCATGTTAGAGATGCCGTCATGAAAATCAATCCAGCTACGCCCATCATCACGTTGAAACCCACTGTAAAAGCCAGTCAAAAGTAGTGGTGCAGTACCTGTAGCAAGATCGCTCATGTTTTGCAATGCTTTCCACGTCTCCACAACTGCACGATTTACCGCCAATTGCGTTTCTGCAATAAACTGCACTGCAATTTCCTCAGTAGCAGGATTCGCTTTCACATCATCCGCATACCGCAAACCCGAACCAATCAGTAGTGGACCTCCCCCGGTTGGCAAGGGTGAGCGAAAAGCGCCAAATTCCCTAATATGACTGGGTACTTGGCGTTGAATACCTGGGAGTTTAAAGACATTTGCACCATAGCCAACAAGAACCGTTAAATCGCCTGCAGGAAGGGGCTGTCCTGGCAAATCCGTTAACTCACCATTTTTTAAACCCTGATACATCTGCCAAAGCTTACCAAATGCTTCTCCCACCTGGTGAGCATCCAAACCCGGTAAAGCACGTAAAAATAAAATGTTAAAAAATTTACCCGTCCTCACCCCTGGAGCATGATAAATTCCTTCTTGCAGTTTGTCAGCCACACTCTTTAACTCCTAAATCCCATTGTTCGCGGTGCTACTCGTACCATTTGTTGCGTGTTGTCAAACTCTTGCTTGAGAAACTGTATAGTCTGACAAACTGCAGCTTCTTGGCATTGGATAGGAGCGTCGCTTGCACTGAGAATGACATACTCATCTTCTGCGATCGGAGTCGGCTGACCAATAACAACCAGAGGTCCTACTTCCATCTGTTGTACCACTTGAAATCCACCTGTTAGCGGTTCTTCATTGCCACCAATAGCCACCGTAATATCATCTAAAAACGCTGACTCATCATCACCAGGACCAAATTCCAAGCGTTGATGCATTTCTTCTGTTGCACCTCTGCTCAAACGCACCCATGAATCTGGAATGGGTTCCCCTTTAAACAAAAATACATTTTTTGTGAAGGAACGAATATACATTCCTAACGGGTTAGCAAACGCAACTGTATGTCCGTTAAACGCAGCTCCTAAGGCACCCATTGCTGCATTTGGGTCTGCATGACGACACGCTAAATGCTCCACTTCAAATTCACGGAAAAGTTCTTCCCGTGTTGCTTGTTTTAGATTGCTAGCAGTGCCACTGGCATAGGGCTTAGCACCAAACATCACGATGTAAAGCAGGTCGTCAAGCCCGTTAATCGGATGGGTCATAAATAAAGCGTTGTCAGTGTTTAACTTCCCAGTTGGTTGGTTCGGAACGCCTGCAGCAATCAGAGCGCCATCATTACCATGACCTGCAACCAGTGTCGAGAAAGCGATTGAGCGTTGCTCTTGAGTTAACGCAAGTGGGTCGCTGACGCCGTAAAGGTCTTCCCAAGTTGGCTCAAAGCCCAGTACACTTTGTGCCATTGCACGCACAGTTACAGGGTCATGCTTGGCAACAGATACCCAATACTCGCGCAATTTAGTTGTGATTTGGACTCGTTTTGGTCGCATCCGACCTGTAGCATCAGCTTTCTCAACAATTCGATATTCGCAGTACTCGTTATGCAAGACGTGTCTTCCTCGAACACCCCAATCAGATAATTGCTGCGCCACTTCTGCACCAAGACAAAAGTTAGGTTCTGCTGGATCGCCAAACCACTTAATTGGTGCAGGAACAGGGTTAGTCAAGGTGCTGGGGTCAAGGGTAAAAAAGCGACTGCCAAAATCAGGCTGTATATCAGCATAAGCAGCTTGAATTGCTTCATTCCATTTCTGAACTAAGTCAGCACTCAGTTGGTCAGCACGACCTGGAACGTCATAAACCATAACTCGTCGCTCCTTTTTTCATCTAATTAGGACTTAAGCATTGACAAAACTTTGATTATGTGTTTATCAACGCTCTTCAATAACGGGAGTAAAGCTTGGAGAGCTTTCCTGGTTGTATCTTTAATGAGTGTAGGTGTAGGCAAAATTAACTTATGCACTATTGGAGCGATCCGCATTCTAAAACTCCCACACCTGAAGTGTTCAGGACGGGTGAGGACATCTGAAGTGGGCTAATTCGGCGGTAAGAATCCCGTCAAATAGAAGCTTAACGCCCATTGCAATTGGTATCAACGGGTTGTGACGGGCGCGGTCAATACCGCCCATTGAAGCTAGCCAAGCTGTGAGGGGAAACTATAGCAATTCTCGTTTGGATAAAATACAGATTCATCTGCGTTGAGGGTGCGTAGCCTCCGGCAAGGCTGACGCCAACATCTGTGGTTTTTTAATTTAAAAACGTATTAGATTCAACAGAGAACCGCTATAAATGCTTACCTATTAACTATCAAGTTACTAAAACGTTTTAATACACTTAATACTTGTTGTAATTCATCTTGTTTTTCAATTGATAAAGCAAAAGAACGAGAATATTTTGGTTGTACTTGTTGAAGCAGTTTCACAAAGACAAATTCTCTTCCATTAACAAGTAAACCAAAAGTAGGCTGTTCATTGTTGGGTGAATCAAGCATATAAGCAAGTGCTTGAGGGAGAGCCGTTAATACATCGAATTTAGTGCTTTTAGATTCAATGACGAGTATCCAAAGCCTCTTCTGTATTACCAAAACATCAATATTACCTTTGACAATAATATTTTCGTCTTCAGCAGAAATTTCTATAGATTTTTCGGTTTCAATTTCAAAAGGGCTTTGATAAAAACCGGCTAAATCTAGCAGTGGAGACAGTACCACCATCTTCACTGCCTCTTCTGACATAGGACGGCGTTTACTTAAGTTTAAATAGTTGCCTTTAACTCGTTCTAAAGATATTTTTTCTGCCTCAGTCAATATTGGTAGATTATCTGTCCATTCTGGGAAAAAATCGGCGGCTGTTACTAATTGCAAGCCAAATTTTTCTTCTAATTCGTAAAGACTAATATCTCTTGCTTGTATTTGTACCATTATTAAGCGGGGAATAAGTAGGTTGGCACAAATAAAGTTAACTTGTAGTGGTTGTCCTTTGTCAACTGTCCTTTATCATTGGTAAAGGTTTCAGCAAATTTACATACCGTTACATAGTTCGGTTTACTTTTGCCGACTTAGGGACTTCCAAGAAATAAATTATCCATCTTGTGGTACGGGCGTCCTCGCCCGTCCTTACAAAGTATAAGACAGAATAAGAGAAGCAGAAAAAGCCGCCCAAGCTAATGTAGTCCGTCGTCGAGAAGAAACAGCTGCGACTCGCAGGATGTTAAATACCGCCAAAGTGATGGAAGATAACCCCGTCGCGTTACGTTTGAAGGAACTGGAGGTGTTGGAACAAATCGCTCTGCTGTCATAGCTGTTGTTGAGCATTTGATTTTCAGCGTTGGTGATGAGCCTCACAAAGTTTTTGCTAAAACGTCATAGCGCAGAGCACCTAAGGGAGGTAATATTCACTTAGTTGGGTAGTTTTATGCGCGAGGGTATCGCACTCCCCAAACAGCTGCTATAACCATTTTGCCATGAAGCTCTATACATCTTTCTTAAGATTCCACCTATTAATTGGAAAGGACCAAGCGACGAACAAGAACAAGATTTTTCAAGCGAGACCCAGATTATTAGGATATCACTAATCAAATTGAAGGTAAGAAAACCACATGAAAATAGTAGGTAAATTTGTATATAGCAATCTTAACTCATTCGAGATAAGAGAGAAACTCAGTATTTTGAAGATACTGATTGTCTGGGACTCGCGATTCTTATAAATCAAAGAGGATTGCTATATTAAACTATATTAAAAATGATTAAATTATCTGGTTCTGAACAGGGAGAATTACTGAATGCGATTCTTGATGCTTATCCTGACATTGGCGACTTAAAAATTTTGGTTAAAATCACACTTGAACAAAATTTATCTGCAATAGCAGGTGGTAATAATTATAAACAAATTGTTTTTCATCTCATTCAATGGACAGAAAGTCAAGGATTTACAAGAGAACTGATTCAGGCTCTTTATCAGGATAGATATGAAAATCAAGAGTTTCAAAATCTTATTAATAAGTTATTATATAGATATAGTTATCTTGGCGTTTCACCTCATTCTGGAATAATATCAGTAAAACAATGGAATGAATTGTATGAAATTTTATCTCAAATAGACATCGGCTTAGTTTCTCAGATTTGCCGAAAAACTTTAAGCAACATTCAAGATGATATTTCAGGAAATTATTTAAACTTAAGCGATCGCATAGACTTAATTGAACTTAGAAAAATTTTATTACAACAACGTCCTCAAAGAAAAGATGGCGTCCCTACGATTATTGAATTTGTAGAACGCTTAACTAAAAAAATTCAAGAACCGTTAAAGAACCAGCTAACAACCTGGCTTCAAACCATTTCTCAAATACTTAATGTACCTCTTCCTACATTTTCAGAATCTCAAACAAGTTATACCAAGCAATCTTATTTACTTATTATTCTTGAACCTCATTCCAGAGAAAGTAACAAAGTGACTTTAAACGCAGAGTTATTTCCTGAATATAAACCAAATCTTAATTATCAGAAATCAGTTAAACTGGATTTAGATTCTGAAAAAACAAATGTTGAATGTTATTATACAGAAATTGCTCATACTATTTATGAGTTTATAAATAAAAGTGAAGAACAATATCTTCAAGAACCTTATGAATTAACTATTGAGATTTTTCTACCCTATAAATATATAGGAGAAGGTATAGATATTGAAAGAATTCCGATTGATAATGAAAAAAAACAATATATGCCTATTGGTCATCAATATCAACTTTTAGTCCGTTCTTATGAACGATATAGACAGAAAAAATATATCAATAATTTAAGAAAACGATGGATAGATTTAGAAGAAAGTGTAAATAATCAAGAATTGAACAACAAAATTGCTGACCTTCATAAAATTGATAGTAATATATGGGAGAGACTAGTTCTTCAATGGGAAACAGAAAGAAAACTGGGGATTAGAATTGTTGGTTGTGGGTCAGAATATAGTGAGGAACGAGAACAATTATTTCGTTATCTTGTTAGAGGAGGAATACCTATTGCAGTTTGGACAAGATGTAAAATTCTCGCAAATACTGATCTAGATACGGAATTAAAGCAAATATTGACGATACAGTCTTTGCAAGATAGAAAGAACTTATTAAAATTAATCTGGGACTATCGCCAAGATGCACACTCTTATGGAGAACAGGCTCAAAATTACTTAGGCTATTATTTGGGTGTTTTATGTGACGACCCAAATCGGATACCAGAAATTCTTCAACCACAAAGTCAGTATGAAGCAATGTAATATTCGTCAGGAAATAAAAATTTATGACAGACTGGAGGCTTTTTCACGGGAATGGTAAGCAAAACGAAGGGGTGACAGAAAAATTAAAACAACTAAAACCCCCGCCTTGGCGACAGTTTATTAAAAAAGAAGATATTTTAGAGACCACCAGTGAGATAAATCAACGCTGGGAAAAGGTGAAAGAATTAACTAGGGAAAAAGATATCCAAAGAGGTCGAAACTTCCGCATTTCCTCTGATGACCAAAATGGGACTGATGTATCTAAGGCGGTTAATGATGTCATTAATGCGGTGAATGCAGGAATTTATTTACGCAGACCTCTACTGGTAACAGGGAAACCAGGGTCGGGGAAAACTTCTCTGGCTTATGCGATCGCCTACGAATTGAATTTGGGTTCAGTGCTATCTTGGTCAATCACAGCTCGTTCTACTTTACACGAAGGGCTTTATCGCTATGATGCGATCGCCAGACTACAAGATGCTCAACTGACATCAACTCAACTGCGGGAAAAAAAGAAGAGTGAAGAACAAGAAATTGGCAAGTATATCACCTTAGGAGCATTAGGAACAGCTTTTTTACCTTCCTATTTACCAAGAATTCTCCTCATTGATGAAATTGATAAAAGTGATATTAATCTTCCCAATGATTTATTAAATATTTTTGAGGAGGGAGAATTTGTCATTCCAGAACTAGTGAGACGTTCTCAACCAGGAAACGAAAATACATTTCAGGTTGATACTCAAGACCAAGATATTAAGGCTAATATTAAAAATGGAAGAGTACAATGTCATGCTTTTCCGATTATAATAATGACGAGTAATGGAGAGCGAGACTTTCCACCTGCTTTTAAGCGGAGATGTTTGCGGGTAAGAATGCCAGAACCTAGTGAAGAAGCTTTGAAAACTATTGTCAAGGCTCACTTTGGTGAAAAATCCTTTGAGGAAGCAAAGTCTAAAATTGAAAGTTTAATTCGGAATTTTCTGGAGCAGAGGGGAAATCAATCCCAAGAACGAGCAACAGACCAATTACTGAATACAATTTACTTGCTTACCAATGGAATTGACCCATTAGAAAAGGATGAAGAATCTCTTAAAGAAATTTTATTTAAGAGCTTGACAAATAGTGATTAAATCAGTCAACCATCATCAAAATGAGCAATCAATCGCTGACCACCAATCATCTCCTCAACCGACTGATTACAGAGTTAGGTAAAGATTTAGACCTAACGGGAGCAGAAATTTCAGATATTCTTTGGTTGACTTTACAACGTCTAGACAATGATGAGGCGATCGCACAGCCATTAGAGGTATCCCAAAAACCTAAATCACAAAACGCAACAGTTTCCACTCCCAGTAGCACGACTTCTGCAAATATAAATTTTCCGGAAATTCCTAACGCCACAGCACAGATTTATAACCAATCATCCACTCAAAGCCAAAGTTCTTCTAAGACAAAATCCCTTTCCTTGCGAGTTCCAGATGCGCCTTCGCTGCGAGAACCGATAAAACTAGTCCAAGCGTTACGACCCTTAATGCGTCGAGTAGCTTCTGGTCGAACTCAGGTATTAGATGAAATCGCCACCGTTGAACGCAGAGCACAGGAAGGATTTTGTGTACCTGTTTTTAAACCTGAACCAGAACCTTGGTTAGATTTGGCGTTGGTCGTTGATGAGAGCAAATCAATGCTCATTTGGCGACATACAATTCAGGAACTCAAACGATTGTTGGAGCATTACGGTATTTTCCGCGATGTTCGGACTTGGGGATTGGTTGTTCTTGAGAATAACCAGGAAATTCGCCTTCGTCCTAGAATTGGGGACATAGCGAATCAGCACCGTCTTGCAAATCCTCAGGAATTAATCGACCCTACAGGTCGTTGTTTGATTTTGGTTGTCAGTGACTGCGTTGCTGCTATTTGGCGAAACGGTTCTGCTACCTCAGTTTTGAAGCAATGGACAAATACACAGCCAGTGGCGATTCTTCAGATGTTACCCGAATGGTTGTGGTTGAGAACGGGTTTGAGTTTGGGAGCTTCAGTGCGTTTGGGAAGTTTAACAGCTGGAGTTGCGAACCAATATTTATTGATTAAAGAAATTTTGCTCTGGCAAGAGTTTAATCTGGAAACAGGAATTAAAATTCCGGTGTTGACCCTTGAGCCAGAAGTTGCTAGTGCTTGGAGTCATATGGTAGCAGGAAAAAGTGACGCAACGGCTCCTGGGTTCGTCTTTGCGTCGGAACTTCCAGAAGAAGATGATTTTCAACTCCAGACTAGTCACAAAAAACTCGACCCACAAACTAGAGTACACCGCTTTCGCATGACCGCTTCACCAATGGCGCGGAAGCTAGCAGGTTTACTCGCAGCAGCACCAGTGATTAGTTTACCTGTGGTGCGGTTAGTTCAAGAAACTCTGTTACCCAAATCCCGACAGGTTCATGTTGCGGAAGTGTTTTTAGGAGGACTGTTAAAACCGCTCACAGATATTGAAGCTGATACCAATCCTGATACAGTGCAGTATGAGTTTATGGAAGATGAGATACGGGAAATTCTGTTAGAGTCTGCGCCCGTATCAGATTCAGCCGAGGTATTAGCTGCTGTTTCTCAATATGTTGCGTCGCAGTTGGGTAAGTCTTTAGAAGAGTTTGTTGCTTTGTTGAAAGCACCAGAAGAAGATGAGGAAGAGGAAGTAAAACCTTTTGCTAGGGTAACAGCTAAAATATTGAGACAGTTGGGTGGAGATTATGCTCGTTTTGCTGAAGAGTTAGAGCAGAACTTGAATCTTGTTCCTTCTTCTGAAGAAACCTCCCAACTAGAGCTACTGCGTATCGCTCCTTGGATTTGTTATCAAGTTCTTATTAATAACGAAGTAGATGTGACTGCTATTTGTTGGAGCCCTGATGGTAAATTTATAGCTAGTGGCTTCGGTAATGGCACGATTTATTTACAAAACTTAGATGGAAATCTTATTGGTCAATCTTTGCGAGGACATGGAACGTCTGTTAACTCGATTGCTTTTAGCCCTGACTCCCAATTGCTTGTCAGTGGGAGTGTAGGGGGATCGATTCGTCTATGGAATATAGATGGAAAAGCGATTAGAACTTTCCCGGAATCTAAAACTTCTGCACTACACTTTGTTGCTTTTAGTCCTGATGGAGACTTAATTATCAGTGGAAGTAACAGTAAAACAGTGCGTTTGTGGGATATACGTGGTAATTCTATTGGAGAACCGTTCCGTGGACATGAAAGCACTGTTAATTGTGTTGCGTTTAGTCCTGATGGAAAATTGATTGCAAGTGGGAGCGCAGATCGGATTAGATTATGGGATTTGTTTGGTAAACCTGTTTGTGAACCATTAAGTGGACATGACAGTTATGTTAATTCTATTGCCTTTAGTTCGGATGGACAATTGATTGTCAGTGGAAGTAGCGATCGCACTATCCGAGTCTGGGATTTACAAGGAAATCCCGTTGGTCAACCTTTTTACGGACATGAAGATGCTGTGAACTGTGTTGCTTTTAGACCCGATGGACAATTGATTTTCAGTGGAAGTAACGATAAAACTATCCGCGTTTGGAATTTACACGGAGAACAATTAAGTCTTTTGGAAGGACATGAAAGGGCTGTGAGTGCGATCGCAGCCCTTTCCATTTCTGTTATTGCCATGTCTTTTTCTGCCATTTTTATTAAAATCAGTGAAGCAGCAGCAGTAAGTCCCAATGCAACCATATTCAATCGATTATGCATTACCACTCTGACTCTGGTTTTGTGGAAAGGGTGTAGGACTGTTTTTGTTAAACTCAAATCCAAGCAAGAGTGCCACAGCAATCCTGACGAGATTACCCTTTATGCTCCCCGAACGTTAGGTTTCTTGGTGTTATTAGGGTTGTCTTATATGATTTACCAAGCTACTTGGGCGTGGTCTCTTGCTCAAACTAGCATTGCCATTTCCACACTGCTACATAATTTAACCCCGGTGTTTATGAGTTTGGTTGCATGGCTTATTTTTCGTCAACAATTTGACTCTCGGTTTTGGCTGGGAATGGTGCTAGCGGTTGGTGGTGCCACTGAACTTGGACTGGAGGGTGGGGAAGTAGCTTGGGGTGAGTTTGCAGGGGATCTTGCCGCTTTAGCCTCAGCGATTTTGTTTGGTGTATATCTGTTGACGATCGATCAGTTGCGATCAACTTTTAAGGCAACTGATATGCTGATGTGGGGTTCACTGATTGGCAGCAGTTTTATTTTGCCCATACTCTTGATCAATCACGAGAACTTGTTCCCTCGGTCATCACAAGGTTGGATTGCAGTGATTACGCTGGCAGCGATTCAAGTGATTGGTCAAGTATTGATTATTTACAGTATGGACAAGTTATCTGCTAGCACTGTTGCCTTATTTATCATCCTTGATCCAGTTTTAACGGTGATCGAAGCTTGGGTCATTTTTTCAGAAAGATTAAGCCTTCTCAGTTGGATATCCTGTTGTATTTGTTTATTGGGTGTATATCTTTCCCTCCTAAGCCAATCCACTCCACAAGAATAGAGAAATTTTCTTTTTTTTGCCCTAGTAAGCGAAGCTAGCTGTTCTAAAAGCTTCTAAAGCCTCAGTAAAGGTATTCAAAGGATTTTCGCTTTACCGTGCCGATTGACTTTCATGACCCAACTGCCTTTGACCCTGTATCACAGTCTACGGTTGATGTGGTACTGGTAAAATGAAAAAATGCCCATCATGTGGACGGGCATCTATATTTTGGATTAAAAGCTGGTAGTCTCTCTGGATTGCCAGTTTTTAACTTGCTTGTTGGCGTTTTAACTCTTGTATCAATACTTGACAGCGCTTCATAGCTTCCCTTGCCTGTTGGCGGTACTGTTTGGCTTGCTCTCTATCGGTTAAACACAGTTCTGTTGCTTTATGCATCAATTCAACTGCTTGCCTACTGAGTTCTTTAGCACGAGTCTTTAAATCTTCAACGGTTTTCATTCTTCCTCCAGTTCGGAAATCACAAATTCCAAATTTTCAGTTTCTTGATAAAGTCTATCTGCTCTACTCTCTAATAAGCTAGCGTCTTCTAGGTTATTATTCTCTAAAGCTATCGCTGAAGCTTCGTATAAGTCCTCAATAATTTGGTGTAATTGAGCGTAAGCTTTTAACAGTACGTTTCGGGTTTCAGGTCTCATATTTACAATTCAATACCTCCATCAAAATCATCTGGTTCATCAGCATCAATCACAGTTATCTGGGAAAGGCAGAGGGCAGAGGGCAGAGGGCAGAAGGTCCGAACAAGTATTGAAGGTAACAAGTAATACCCTCTGTTCCGTCTGTTCTCTGCCAAAGGAGTATAAAACCCCACCGTCTACACGGTGTCCTGTTAGAGGTTGGGGTCAGAATCTCCAACATTCGTGAGCCTTCTGCCATCTGCCTCCAGCAAGGCTGCCTTCTTCAAAAGTTTTGATTATATTAAAAAAATAATAATGAGTAAAGTTTTTAGGAATTGCATTTTAAAGCTTTTATCACAGTCTGGTATTAAAAATAATAATTTTTATTTAATAAAAATTATTATTTTTACAAAAAATTATGAGAGTTATGTCGCCTTGAATTAAATTAAATGACGGGTGACATTCATTCTTTTAATACAATGATATCAAAAAAATTAGCTCTCACAGACTAGGAAACATTAGAAGAAGTTCTAGACTGTTTAACTGAAAATTTTACGATTGAAACTCAAGGAGCTTTTAATCAAAAAAATCTATTTGAGATTTTAGTAAGAGCGGCAAGCATCGGGGATAGTATTAATTGTTGCAAAATTTTAAATCAAAGCCCATCAGGTAATGATATTAGGTATCACTTGGATAAAATAAATAATTTTGAGCAGCTTGAAACTCAAATTAATCAAGCTTTAAACTGACTTTTGATGCAGTCATTTTTAATCTTTTAGTAATTGGGGAAGCTGTTAAAAATGTTCCTCAAGAGATGCGTACTTGTTATCCTGAAATAGAGTGGCGTAAGATTGCAGGTTTACGGTATCTTCTTGCTCATACTTATTTTTCTGTGGAAGATGAGATTATTTGGGATATTGTGCAAAGTAAAATACGACTTTTGCAACTATACTTTGATCTGTTAGCTATCAGCTATCAGCTAATAGCTTATGGCTAATAGATCCTAGCCACATCAAATGCTCAGTTTATCCCGTACAAAGTATACAAGTACAGCAGTTGCTAAATATGTAGCAGTCCTAAATGGAGGGTTCTCTTAATTTGCAAGCGCTAATTCCTGACCATTAATTAAGAGTAGCAAATATCTGCTCAGCCGTTAGTTGTAATGAGTTGAATGTAGGGGAGATAATGAGAGAGCTACCCCGAAATTGAGCAGGCTTTTGGTACTGGTTTCCACTTGCTGATAACTGGTAAATCGATATCGTCGGTTGCTTTGGGTTACCAATATAATCTCGACCGCCTAAGCCCAAGTAGTCTACGATCCAGTATTCTGGAATACCTATTGTGCTATAGTCTTCAACTTTTCGTGCATAGTCATTTTGCCAGTTAGTGCTGACGACTTCTACAACAAGTTTAACGGAAGTTCCCAAGGTGATAATAGGCTCATTCTGCCATAAAGGCTCCGAGGTAATGGCAGCTTTGTCAAGTACCACAACGTCAGGACGGAAAGCCGTTGATGTACCAAGAGGTTTGATTAAACAACGGGTGGGTGTAAACCAAGGGACACTCAGCCGATCTATCTCGACATTAATTTTTCGCAGGACAAAAGCAGCCACCTCTTCGTGAGGTCCAGTTGGTTCCATTTCAATAAGTTCCCCGTCAATCAATTCATAACGCTCGTCATCTCCATATCGAGCGATGAAATCATCGAATGTCAGGAGTTTAGGAGCAGCTTTTGTCATGGAGATTACGCCCAATTACTACAGAGCATACATAACGTATTATAACAAGTAGGGGCGCTGTTGCTTGCCCCCATACATCTAATAGCAATACTGCATAGGTTTTGAGCCAAAAAATAAATTTCACACCTTGATCGCTAAAGTCAGATGAATCTGACTGAATATGGCTTTTAACCCGTTTTAACGGGTTTGAGCTTTTAGCCCAAATTTTAATTTAGGGCTTAACCTAAACAAAAAAAGAAAAAAATAGGGTGTGATGCTCGACGTATCTCCCCCCATCCCAAATTCTACTCATCTGCGTTCATCTGCGTTTATCTGCGGTTCATTACCAAGTCGCCACAACGCGAAAACCACATATCCGCAACCCACCATCCGGTTCATTCCAACTGCGACTGGCGCTACGACATAAGACAGAGTTAAAACTCCAAGAACCACCGCGCAAGACGCGACGATGTTTATCCCCACCTTCTTCCCAAACTGTCCCATCAGAAGGTGCGCCCTCATAATTTTTATGCCAAGGGTCGGCGCACCACTCCCAAACAAGTCCGTGCATATCGTATAATCCAAAGGCGTTGGCGACTTGAAAACTACCGACAGTTGTAGTTTCTTTACGGAACTTGGTTCTCGGCTCAGCTGCGTATGCTTCGCTTCCGCCACAATTCACTAAACTAGGAGTCACAGTTTTTCCAAAGTGAAAAGGTGTTGTGGTTGTAGCGCGACAAGCATATTCCCACTCAGCTTCACTGGGTAAACGATACTCTCGTCCGGTTTTTTCATACAATCTTGCACAAAACTCCACCGCTTCATGCCAAGATACATTTTCAACAGGTCGATTTGGTCCTTTAAATTTGGATGGATTGGGGTTTAACGATTGTTTGACTCTCGGTAAAGCCGCTGCTGCTCGCCATTGTGCTTGGGTGATAGGGTATTTTCCCATGAAGAAAGGTTTGAGGATGACTGGATGTTGTGGGCGTTCGTCAGCATCCCCTTCATTGCTTGGCGAACCCATCATAAAGGTACCGCTAGGAATGGCTACCATTTCTAATGTGATGTCGTTACCTAAGTTTTCTACATAGAATTTTCCATTCCGTTTTTCACGGTCAACTTCTTTCCCCTCTGGATCTACTGTGACGACATCAAAATCAAAAAGTTGTAATGAGGGGATTTCTACGAATGTTTCTGGTTCGGGATTTGTCATTGTTGGGAATTCCTGTTCTTGAGGCGGTGATTCAGGTTCGGATTGTACTAAGATTGGTTCGAGAAGAGATGTGTCGCTATGTAAGTCGTGGAGAACGTCTTTCGCTGATTGATACCTATCTCTTGGCAAGTATTTTAGTAACTTATCTAAAATGTACCCTAAGCGATCGCTGATAGTTATATCTCTTTGCTGTAGGTATTCTCGCCACAGCCATTGACCGTTGATCGGGTCGAAAAGATTATCGTGAATTTGTCCGTAGGCGTCTTGTATCGGCAAAGACCGTGTTAGCAGCCGCACACAAGTGACTCCCAATGCATACAAATCACTAGCGTGACAAGCGAAGCCAGCCATTTGTTCGCTGGGTGCATAACCTATAGTATAGAGGACTGTCGCCTGTCGCGATAAACTGGTTTGGGTGACTTGTTTAGCACCACCAAAGTCAATGAGGACAAACTGGTTATCACTTTGACGACGGATAATGTTTTCTGGTTTCAGGTCTCGATGAATGACATTGCGATCGTGGATAAATTGGATAACTGGTAGTAAGTCACACAGAAGTTCGCGAATCTGTTCTTCGCCAAACATTTGATACTGGAGTTCTTCGCGGAGGGTTTGTCCTTGAATAAATTCTTGCACCAGATACAAACTGGAACCTTGTTCAAAGTAAGCCAGCAATCTGGGAATTTGCAGGTGATTTTCTCCTAGTTCGTAAAGCCGCTGTGCTTCTTGCTTGAACAATTCTGCGGCTTTAGAACGTTCTGAAGTCCCCTGAACTTGCGGGAAGAACTGCTTAATCACGCAAGGCGCATTGAGGCGATCAACGTCTTCTGCTGCATAAGTTCTGCTGAACCCGCCCTCGCCTAGTAATCCCAATACACGGTAGCGGTTTCTGAGGAAGTTACCAAAGTTGCTTTGTCCGCAGCTCATGCAGTATTTATTGCCATCAGGGTTGAAGGGATTTGAGCAACTGAGATTTTGGCAGATTTGCATAATGAGCCATGTGTTGCATCTTGTCCAAGGGTGGCTCTTTTCCGAGCGGTTGAGCTGACTGCTCACAATATAGAAGTTTTTAAAAGTTAGATGTATATAAGCACAAGAATATCCGTTATATAGAGAATAATATGCTTAAGCTGTGAAACTGTCAAGTACTAATCTAATAAATAAGTTGTTACCCAATCAATGCCACTAACCACTAACCACTAACCACTAACACCCCTCATGACAAAAGTCATGAATTATAGATGACTTTTGTCTAGCCAACTAAGAACTTTTGTTCGCTACTCTGGTTTCAAGAGTGACTCTCTAATTTATTAGGCGCTCTGTGGGTCGATCGCTCCTGCTCTATGCCCTTGCATGGTAGCAGGAGTTTTTATTGAGAAACCTTATTTTCGCCGGAAGCACGAATTAATTCTGCTATCAAAGCCACAATGACGGATACTAAAATCAAGAGAACACTCAAAGCATTGATATCTGGTTTGACTCCTGTTCTAATCCGGCTAAAAATTTCCATGGGTAAGGTGTTAGAACCGCTACCCGCAGTAAAACTGGCAATAAGAAAATCATCTAAGCTGAGGATAAAAGCTAGCAAACAACCAGCTATAATGCTAGGCATCAACTGGGGTAACAGAACTTTTATGAAGGCTTGTACTGGTGTTGCGCCTAAATCCAGGGCTGCTTCCTCTAAATGGGGATCTAAGTTGGTGAGTCGAGAAGAGACAACAAGACCGATGTAAGCAAGACAAAAGACCACGTGAGCAGCAACAATAGTCCATATGCTGAGGGGAATGGCAAAAGCTGCTAAAAAGACTAGGGTAGCAACTGCGATCGCAATATCGGGAATAATCAAAGGTAGATAAGACACGCCACGATATAAAGTTTTCCCCAGAAATTGGTAACGACTTAACCCGACAGCCATCAAAGTTCCCAACACGGCGGAAATCGCCACAGCAGACAAGGCGACTATCAAACTGTTTTGTAAAGCTGATAAAATCCGCTCATCACTAAACAATTTCCTGTACCATTCCAGAGTAAATCCTTGCCATGTTGCACTGTAGGGCGATTGATTGAAGCTGTAGAAGCCGAGTACCAGTATCGGGAGGTACATGAAAATAAACATTAGTAATGAGAAAACCGCCTGCCATGTGACATGCGGCTTTTCTCTGGATGGAGTGACATTCACGTTTTTAATTTATTTGTCTACTTTCGCGCCCATTATACTCTATAAATGCTTTCTAGTCAAGGCCTCCTATCTTTACCGAATCAGAAACACAAATTTAGTGAAAATATCTGTATCCCTACTAACCACTAACCACTAACCACTAACATCTATCTTTAATCACCAAGGCAATCGGCTTCCGTCCCAGGAAAAAAACTGCCCACTATCACTTTCTTGAAGCTGTTCGATGACGGCTAGCAATTGGTTGACTGTACGCTCAACTGAGAATAATTTTTCTGGAGACACGTTAGTTTGGAAAGGACGAGAAAGACGTGTATCAGTTGTACCGGGGTGTAGATTGACGACTATGGTTTTGGGGCTGGTTCTACCGTATTCAATCGCCACCGTTCGCATAAACATATTCAGTGCAGCTTTAGAGGCTCGGTAACCATACCAACCACCTAATTTGTTATCTCCGATACTTCCTATCTTAGCAGAAATACTTGCAAAAATGCTCCGCTCTTGATGGCGGAATAAAGGTAATAGGTGTTTGGCAAGCAAAACAGATCCAATACTATTGACTTGGAAGTAACGTATTAATTGCTCTGAATTTATATGTCTTAAACTTTTTTCTGGTTGTAAAGAACCTTCATGCAGTATCCCGACACAGTTGATAACTAAGTGAAGCTTGTTAGTGGTTACACGTATCTTCTGAATGGTATCAGCAATTTGTGTTTCATCGGTGATATCCATTAACAGACAAGTGAGTTGATGAGGGCGATCGTTAGCAAGACTTAACAATTCTGAAGCTGATTCTACTTGACGATAAGTTGCATAAATTTTGACAAATCTATTATCTTGTAGCAATTGTTGCACGAAACCTAAACCAATACCTTGGCTGGCTCCTACAATTAATGCACTGGTCTCGTGAGTTTCTTGGTGAAAGGACATTTTAAATGTTATTAGCGATTGGTTAATAATTATCAGTTATGACTGGCTCGTAGTTGCGATGCATGCGCTAAAGCGCAACTACGAACGTAAAAGTGATAATTGTTACACAACCAAATGTTGTTGGACTTGGAGCACTAACTCCTTTGTCCAGTAGTTGGCTAATTCAGCATCTTCAGCTTCTACCATGACTCGAATAACTGGCTCTGTACCAGAGGCGCGGACTAAAATTCTACCAGAATCTCCCATTGCTACTTCCGCGTGAGCGATCGCCTGCTGTAATGGTTGACAATCTTTCCATCCCAAACGCTTAGCTCTATCTTCTACACGAACATTCTTTAGTAGTTGGGGGTAGGTTTGAAAGCTTTGGTCTACCATTTCTGATAGACGAACACCAGTTTGTTTTACCAAAGCAGCTACGTGCAGGGCTGTCAGCAAACCATCTCCTGTAATGCCATAATGACGGCAGAGAATGTGACCGGATTGTTCGCCCCCTAACACGCCCCCTGTCCGCAGCATTTCTGCTTGAACGTACTGGTCACCAACGGATGTGCGAATTAATTCACCACCTGCTTGTTTCCACGCTCTCTCAAAACCTAAGTTTGCCATGACTGTAGAAACAATGAGATTATGTGGTAGTTCTTGCTTTTGCTGCAAGCGCCGTCCCCATAGATAGAGAATGTAGTCACCATTGACTGGTCGTCCGATATTGTCTACAGCTAAAACCCTATCAGCGTCACCATCAAAAGCAAATCCCACATCTGCTTGGTGTTCGTTAACCGCTGCTTGCAGAATATCTAGGTGAGTAGAACCGCAGTTGACATTAATGCGATCGCCATCCGGATGGTTGTGCAAACAAATAACTTCTGCTCCCAATTCCCTAAATACAGATGGCGCTAAATTAACTGCAGCTCCCCATGCTAAATCTAAAACAATTTTCATCCCCTGGAAACTCACGTTGCCGTGGAGTGGTTTTTTCAAAGCTTCAGCGTAACTTCCTACTAAATCCAGTCGTGAGTATTGTCGCCGACAATTGCTGTAAGGAGCAGACGATTTACCGCGCACTCCTGCTTCAATTTCGGTCTGCAAAGCTTGGGGTAACTTCAAACCATTTCCACCAAAAATTTTAATCCCGTTATCTTCCGGTGGGTTATGACTTGCAGAAATCATCACTCCACCTATAGCATCGCTGATACTAGTAAGATATGCAACACAAGGAGTAGGGCATAACCCTAAATTCCATACCTCCAGTCCCGCTGCTGTTAACCCTGCGCTTAAAGCCAGAGCCAGCATATCACTTGAGTTTCTGGAATCTTGTCCGAGAATGACAGGTCCGGGGCTTGGGGATTGATTTTGTAAAACCACGCCCGTCCAAAAACCCACTTGTAGTGCTAGAGGAGCACTGAGTAGTTCTCCCACACGTCCGCGAATACCATCTGTACCAAATAGGGGATTTGTCGGTAAAGATATTAAGTTATGACCAAAACTACCCCCATTAACTTTTACAAAGTCCTCAGTTTTGGAAGCAGAAACTCCAGAATTTCCGTTTTGATTTTTAGTTAGATATGATACCATATTATAATAGCTCCACACCGTTACACAGGAGAATAGCACTTTAATCACGATCCAACAATTCCCGTTGGATACGTTTCATTCAGGACAGTTTACTAAGTTTACTGTCTATAAACTTATTTCAAATTGCTTGCTTATTCAGCAAAAATACGTATAAGTATTCCTGATTTTTGATGAAGTTTTGATAAATTAAGAGTTTTTACTGCTAAATGAGGTATTTTTAGAAACAAGATATCAAGCATGAGGCTTGCGTATATCTCTTGTGGTACGGGCGTCCCCGCCCGTTGTGTACAGGTGGTGGGCTAGAAGCCCGCACCACAAGAAATTTTTGAAGATTTTTTTATTTGGAAGTCCCTTAAAGGTATTCACAATCCCCTATGAATGAGGGCGTAGAAATCGGTTGCGAGGGGCGTAGAAACCTCTTTCCATTCTGAGTCTTCCACTATTTTTGGGACTAGTGTAACCTGCTTGAATGTTCTTTTCACTTCTAGTTCAGCATCAGTTAATCCGACAGGTAGGTCTAAATGTAAAAGACCATCCTCACCAACGTGGTAACGTAATGTTAGGGCTCTGCATCGTTTATCCTCCCTTTCATTTTCAGTTAAAAATTATTTCTTTGGTGCTTTTTGATTTATCTATGGGGATTTCCCTGTTGCCTGTTGCCCGTTCCCTGTTCCCTATTAAAAGTATTGTGTAGAGCCTGCAAGCGCAGAGTCAGGAAAAACAAGAGTTCGTTGTGATTTTTCAAGAAATTTCATGATAATTGGCAACAAACAGCGAAGTATGAGGAGTCAATGGGTTCAAATTCCCTTTTCATTAGCTGTGTAAAGAAGTACAAATCATGAAGCTTAAAGAATTTTAATGTAATTTCTCATCAAATAGTTCTACTGTAACGTTTTAGTGGCTTTTGTAGCCGTTCGTAAATTACAACTCTGACAGTTGACGTTTTAAAGTTGAGAAAATTTAGTATGAGCAGCAATTTAGCATCAAAACTGCGTGTCGGGACGAAAAAAGCCCACACAATGGCAGAAAATGTAGGTTTTGTCAAGTGTTTTCTGAAAGGGGTTGTTGAGAAAAACTCTTATCGTAAGTTGGTGGCTAATCTCTACTTCGTTTACTCAGCGATGGAAGAGGAATTGCAGAAGCTTCACGACCACCCAATCGTTTCTAAAATTAATTTCCTCGAACTCTATCGCAAGCAAAGCTTAGAACAAGACCTCAGCTATTACTATGGAAGCAACTGGCGGGAGCAAATTCAATTGTCTTCTGCAGGTGAAGCATACGTACAGCGCATCCGGGAAGTTGCACAGAAAGAACCGGAACTATTGGTCGCCCACTCCTACACCCGTTATCTAGGGGACTTGTCCGGCGGACAAATTCTTAAAGGTATTGCTCAAACAGCAATGAACTTGTCGGATGGACAAGGTACTAGCTTTTATGAATTTGATGAAATTTCTGACGAGAAGGCATTTAAAGCTAAATACCGTCAGGCGTTGGATGAATTGCCAATTGATGAGGCGACAGGCGATCGCATTGTCGATGAAGCAAATGCTGCTTTTGGCATGAACATGAATATGTTCCAAGAATTGGAAGGTAATCTGATCAAAGCGATTGGTCTTATGGTTTACAACGCTATCATACGGCGTCGCACACGTGGTAGTACTGAACTCGCCACTGCTGAGTAAGGAAACTAACTGTTAGAGAATTGAATAATTTACCGCAATCCTGGGGACTGGGTGTTGGTGGTTACCATCATCTTGTTTTCAGGATTGTTAGCTTTAACAGTTATCTGTTATTAGTTTCATGACTGGCTAACAGTCCTTTTTATCACAGTATACGGGCAGATGGGAAAAGAATTGTTATGGGATAATTCACCTACGCCCTGTCTAAGAGGATGTTTGAAAAGTCCTTTCATCAGTAGCATGCACATTCAATATCCCCCTGAATCCCCCTTAAAAAGGGGGAACGTTAGAGATTTTCCCCCCTTTTTAAGGGGGGCTAGGGGGGATAGATAAGTGCCTAAAATCACAGCCAACTACTTTTCAAACAACCTCTAAGGGCAAGGACGCAGTACTCTGACGGCTTATGATAGAAAAAGATATCTTTTGTCTAACTGTTAACTCATGAAATTTACCCGTATTACCGTCAATCCTGCCCAGATGGGGGGAGTACCTTGTCTCCGAGGCTTACGGATTCCCGTTGCTACTGTGGTTGGAATGTTTGCTGAGGGGATGAGGGAAGCAGAAATTTTAGCAGCCTATCCCGATCTCGAAGCAGCTGATCTGGCTGAAGCTCTCCACTATGCGGCGGCTACCTTACAAGAACGGGAACTCCCACTATTAACTTGATGAGGTTCTTGATTGATAATGCTTTATCACCAGCAATAGCTGAGGGTCTTCGTTCGGCTGGCTATGAGGCGATTCATGTTCGTGAATTAGGGTTGCAAGCTGCTGATGATACAGACCTGTTTACCTTAGCCGCTTCGGCAGGACAGACTATCGTATCGGTCGATACTGACTTTGGTACGTTACTGGCTTTGAGGGCAGAACGTTCCCCCTCGTTCATCCTATTTCGTAAAGGGACGACCCGCCGTCCTGTTCAACAGTTAGAACTTCTACTGGCTAATTTACCATCCCTTCAAGAGACGTTAGAAGCGGGCAGTGTGGTGGTGCTTGAGGCGACCCGTATACGGATTCGTTCTCTACCGATTGGGGGGAATCATTGATGAAAAGCTCTCTGGAGCAATTGGAAAATCATCCTTTTTATAATATTTAGAGCAATACTTGTCGGTTAAGTGAGAATTATAGCGGTTCTCGGTTGGGTGCAATACACGTTAGAGAGCGAACAACCGTACCCTTCTCCTGTCGAAGACGCGCTCGCGTTCGGGAACACTGCGTGAACGCCCCTACATTTGGTGGCGATCGCACTCTTACTCCCTTTCCGCCCGTTCGCCGTTAGGCGTTCCCGAAGGGTAGATTACCTATTGAAATGAACCGCAAAGACGCAAAGGACACGTTCGCGCAGCGTCTCCGACAGGAGAAGGAAGAGGAAAAACAGATCGGTAATCTTATAGCACCGAAGGGAGTAGTTTCTGACCGGAGATTTTTATTTAAATTCCAATTCTGCACAAAAACTCTGCATAAAATCGATCGCCTCCCTCTATGAACCTATAGAAGGGCATTCAAAGCTCGGAATACTCGATTCCAAGCTGCAAATATAGCAGCATTATCAGTAAAATTAACGAGGCATCAGATGTTTTGTGAATCGGAATTACCACAGCTAAAACCGCAAGTTACTAATCAACAGGATAGCTTAGAGCAGTTGCAAGAAGATGTAGCTGCGTTAGCTAAATATGTAGAAAAGCTGAGTCAATGGCGCAAGCAAGAAGTGCAGCAAACTCTTAAAAGCAAGATTGTAACTGGGCTGCAACAGTTAGGACTTCTGGCGGATAGTATTAACCTTTTAGCAGATCAGCTTGAGATTGAAATACTAAAGTTTAAAACAATTGCTATTGAAACTAACGAAGCATACCATGCTATTCAACAGTCTTCAAACACGACATTAACTGCTCAAACCCCATCCAATCAAAGACCTCTCAATATTTGGGAAGTGAATTTTTCAGCACTTCCAGTCGTTGAGAAAAAAACTGGGGGATTTTTGTTGACGGCTCGAACAATCAATTTATTTGCGCCTGACACGCAAAAAGATATCCAAACACTAGCACTACAGCAACCTAGAAAGCCTTTATTGACGCTTGTCAATGGCTAAACATGAATCTTTTCACCAGACTCAAACTAACTAGCTTTTATCTTGAAGAGGGAAAAACAATGATTGGTAACAATTCTTTCAATCAGTTAGGACTCGCGACTTTAGTAGACCTTCTGCGCTATCGAGCTACACACCAACCTAACAAAGTAGCTTATACCTTTTTGGTAGATGGAGAAACTGAAGAGGTTAAACTGACCTATAAACAGTTAGATGAACAGGCTCGAGCAATTGGTAGTTTGCTTCAAAGTATGGGAGTGCGTGGGGAACGAGCGTTATTGCTTTACCCTCAAGGTTTAGAATTTGTGTCTGGATTCTTTGGCTGTCTTTACGCAGGAGTGATTGGAGTCCCGGCTTATCCTCCCCGACAAAATCACTCTTTGTTACGCTTGCAAGCGATTGTATCAGATGCACAAGCAAAAGTTGTGCTCACCACCTCAACTGTATTGTCCAATGCTGCACAACAAATTGCTCAGTCTCCTGATTTAGAAGCTTTGCACTGGATAACTACAGATGAAGTTGACGTTAATTTATCACAAGGATGGCATGACCCAATTGTCACTCCTGATACATTGGCATTTCTGCAATACACTTCGGGATCTACTGGTACACCTAAGGGTGTAATGGTAAGTCATGAAAATATGATGTATAATCAGAAACAAATTAAACAGGCTATGCAACACACGGAAAAAACTATTTTCGTAGGTTGGCTACCCTTGTTTCATGATATGGGTTTGATAGGAAATATGTTGCAGCCCCTATATTTGGGTATTCCTTGTATTCTCATGTCTCCAGTTGCTTTTTTACAACGTCCTTTGCGCTGGTTGGAAGCTATTTCTCGCTACAAAGCAACGACTAGTGGTGGACCAAATTTTGCGTATGATTTGTGTGCTCGCAAAATCACTGCTGAACAGAAAGAAAGCCTCGATTTAAGTAGTTGGAATGTTGCTTTTAACGGTGCTGAACCTGTGCGTGCTGATACTATGAAGCGGTTTGCAGAGGCTTTTGCATCCTGTGGTTTTCGCCCTAATGCTTTCTATCCATGCTACGGTATGGCTGAAACGACTTTGATTGTTTCCGGTGGACTGACTTCTGATGTACCGATTCTGACAACAGTTCAAGCAGATGCGCTTGAAGAAAACCGAGTGGTACCTGCTTTTGGCGAAGATGGAGTCCAAACACTGGTGAGTAGCGGTCAAACTATACTAGACCAAAAGATTGTCATTGCTAATCCCGAAACTTTGAGGAGTTGTCAACCTGATGAGGTCGGTGAAATTTGGGTTTCTGGTGCTAATATTGCTAAAGGCTATTGGGATAGAACAACAACAACGCAAGAGACTTTTCAGGCTTATTTAGCAGATACGGGAGAAGGTCCATTTCTCCGGACTGGAGATTTGGGATTTCTTCAAAATGGCGAACTCTTTGTCACAGGTCGCTTGAAGGATTTGATTATCATTGGTGGTCGCAATCATTATCCCCAAGATATTGAATTGACTGTGGAACAAAGTCACCCAGCATTGAGAGCGGGATGTGGCGCAGCATTTGCAATTGAAGTTGATGGTCAAGAAAGATTGGCGATCGCTCAAGAGGTTGAGCGACAATATATCCGCAAACTCAATGTTGATGAGATAGTAAAAAGCATTTGTCAAGCCGTTTCCCAAAATCACGAATTACAGGTTTACGCTGTTTTGTTGCTCAAAACCACCAGCATTCCCAAGACCTCTAGTGGTAAGATTCAACGCCATGCTTGTCGAAGAGGGTTTTTAACTAACAGCTTAGATACAGTAGGTCAATGGACTAAACAAACTAAAGTCAGTAAAACTCTTGTGCTACAAAAATAGCTAATAGCTAATAGCTAATAGCTAATAGCTATCAGCTTTAAGTAGTGCTATAGCGTTTCCTAGCCTGCTGAAGTCCAAATTTATCTGCGTTGAGGGTGCGTTCATCTGTGGTTAATTCTTTCTTTTTGTACCTCACTTACATGGGAATCGCCATATTAGACGATAGAACGCTCATAAAGTATATCAAAGTTGACAGAAAAATCGCTAATAGCTGAATGTTTACTTTTATTGTAGAAACCTTGAAAAAGAAAACTATGTCACAGATTTCTCACTTAGAGCAGTATTCTAGTTCTGAATTGCTAGAAGAGTATTTAGGAAGCCCTTGCAATTCTGATAATGAATTCTCTTTCAAACACTCTATTGAACTCGATGAAAAAGAAGAGTACCCAGAGGCGATTAAAACAATTCTTGAACAGTGGGACTTTCATCATCATTACATTCCTCAAATCTATGGTGGAAAGCTTAAATCCTATGAAGAATTGCTTTCACTGATGCGATTGATTTCACGGCGGGATTTAACAGTTGCTATAGGTCATGGTAAGACTTATCTTGGTTCTGTCTGTATTTGGGTAGGAAGTGAAGAAGAACAAAAGTACAAGTTAGCAAAGGTTATTAAAGAGCAAAAACAGGTATCTCTGGGACTGACCGAAAAGACACATGGAAGTGATTTAGTTGCTAATGAAGTAGAAGCAATTGAAGTAGAAGATGGTTATCTGTTATCTGGGGAAAAGTGGTTGATTAACAATGCTACTCGCGGTAAAGCTATCACCGTTTTTGCCAAAACTGACAATAATGGTAATTCTCGTAGTTTTTCTGTCTTCTTAGTTGAAAAAGATAAACTGGATAGCTCATCTTATCACCATCTTGATAAAATTAAAACTCACGGTATTCGTGGTGCAGATATCAGTGGTATCAGTTTTCAAAATTGTTTGATTCCCAAAGAATCTCTAATTGGAAAACGTGGGTCGGGTCTAGAAATAACGCTCAAAAGCCTTCAGATAACACGCACAATTTGCGCTGGTCTGTCTTTAGGTGCAGCAGATACAGGATTGCGAAGTACATTAGATTTTGCTCTTTCTCGCAAACTTTACGGTGACAGTGTATTTGCTATTCCCCATGCTCAGAAACTGTTAGTTGATGCTTTTCTAGATATTTTAATTTGTGATTGTGTCGCTATTGCTGTGAGTAGAGGACTTCATATAGTGACAGACCAAATGAGCGTTTGGTCAGCGATTGTTAAGTATTTTGTCCCAACAACAGTTGAAAAAGTTCTTCACAATCTCTCTATAGTCCTCGGTGCGCGTTACTATTTACGAGAAACCCACTGGTGGGGGATTTTTCAGAAGATGGTAAGAGACAGTGCGATCGTTAGCTTATTTGATGGTAGTACCGTTGTCAATTTGCATGCGATCGTACTACAGCTTAAATATCTAGCAAAACAACGAGAAAGAATAGATATAGACAGGAGAAAAGAACTGAGTAAAAACTTAGAAAATATTTTCTCTCTAGATAAACCCCTACCAGAATTGAATCCCAATCAACTAGAGCTATTTAATCGCGGTAATGACGAAGTCTTACAAGGACTAGATATAACTCTTGCAGAATTAAAAACACTACAAGAATCTGCAGAAGTTGAATCTGAAGTCATGGAAAGAGTCATAACACTTTCAATAGATATCCTAAATTTACTAAAAAAACAGGATGAAATACTGAAAAATTTACCAAACTCAAAAGGACATAGTGAACCCCCAGAATTCTTTGAACTTGCACAACAGTACTGTAATTTGTTTGCAGCATCTGCGTGTATTCATATGTGGATTCACAACAGAACACAGTTAGGTGACTTTTTTGCAAAAGGTGAATGGTTAGTACTATGTTTGGAACGGTTAAAAATGTCTTTCCATCACACGCCCAGTTCACTTCCTGTTTCTTATAGACAGAATGTTGCTCAAGAACTGCTTAACCTTCACAAGCAAGACAAACTCTTTTCAATTGTTCCAATTCAGTTGGCTCAAACACAAGCTTAAAGGATATTTGAAAAGTCTTTTCATCAGTAGCATGCACATTCAATATCCCCCTAAATCCCCCTTAAAAAGGGGTACTTTAAGAGATTTCCCCCCTTAAAAAGGGGGGCTAGGGAGGATAGATAAGTACCTAAAATCACAGCCAACTACTTTTCAAACAACCTCTAAGATTACCGATATTTTCTTCCTCTTTCTTTGCGTCCTTTGCGTCTTTGCGGTTCATTTCAATAGGTAATCTTTGAGCAGAAAAGGAGTATCCACTAACCACTAACCACTAACCACTAACAATAATAGCGAGAATTTTTATGCAATTACCCAAACAATATCGTGCTGCTGAACAACTAGAAGAGTACTTAGGTAACCCTTCCAACCCAGAAAATAAGTTTTCCTTCAAACGAATTGTTGAACTGGATGAACAAGAAGAATATCCACAGGAATTTTTTGGACTCCTAGACAAATGGAATTTTAACGAATATTACATACCTGTCAACTATGGAGGAAAGCTGAAATCCTATGAGGAATTCTTTTCACTACTGAGACTTCTTGGAAGGCGAGATTTAACAACCGCCATAGCTTATGGTAAAACCTATCTTGGTTCTGTAGCTGCTTGGGTTGGCGGGACTGAGGAACAAAAGCACAAACTCGCCCATCTGATTAAGAACCAGGGAAGAGTATCGCTAGCGTATCATGAGAAAGCTCATGGTAGTGATTTTCTTGCTACCGATGTTCAAGCCACTAAGACAGAGAATGGTTATCTCCTTAACGGTGAAAAGTGGTTGTTCAGCAATGCTACACGTGGTACAGCACTTACCGTATTTGCTAAAACTGACGTTAATGGTGGTCCACGTGGTTTCTCTTTGTTTTTGGTGGAAAAAGAACAATTAGATCGGTCTTCCTATTCCTATATAGATAAGGTAAAAACTCTTGGAATCCGAGGTGCTGATTGTAGTGGTATCCGTTTTAATGAAAGTCTTATCCCTAATGACTCATTAATTGGAGCTCCCGGTTCTGCTTTAGAGATAACCCTGAAAGCTTTTCAACTCACACGTACGGTGATTCCAGCTTTGTCTTTAGGCGCTGCTGATACAGCATTGCGAACGACATTAAACTTTGCGCTTTCACGGAAGTTATATGGTAATAGTGTTTTCGCCATTCCCCACGCGCAAAAATTGTTGGTAGATGCTTTTCTAGATATTTTAATCTGTGATTGCGTAGCTATTGCTACCAGTAGGGCGGCTCATGCAGCTACGGAGCAGATGCGGTTGTGGTCTTCAGTTGTTAAATATTTTGTACCGACAACTATCGAACAAGTTATTCACAATCTCTCCATTGTGTTGGGAGCACGCTATTACTTACGTGAAGGTCATAACTCTGGAGTGTTTCAAAAAATTGTTCGGGACAGTGCGGTTGTGAGTATGTTTCATGCTGGTACTTATCTCAATCTGACAACTATTGGAGCATCTTTGCAACCTAAAGCCCCTCAAAAACCAGATGCTTCTCGTTTTGAGGAAATGAAATCAAGTCTGGAAACGATTTTTTCTTTGGAAAAACCACTTCCTGATTTTGACCCTAACCGACTGGAACTGTTTAATCGCGGACGTGATGATATTTTACAAGGTATAGAAGTAGCTGTAGAACAGCTTTACGCCCTCAAGACAGAATCTGACGTAGATTCTGAAGTCTTAATGAGACTGATTTCATTTGCAAATCAGATTATTGAAGAAATGAGCGAGCAGCATACAATGTTAACAAGTGTGAAAAGTCGCTACGGACGACAATATGACAAGTCGCCAGAGTTATTCGACCTTGCTGCAAAACATTGTACTTTACACACAGCAGCTGCGTGTTTACATATGTGGCTTCACAACAGAAAGCAGTTGGGTGACTTTTTTGCTAAGGGTGAATGGTTAGTACTGTGTTTGGACAAACTGATGATGTCCTTCCATCACTCGTCCAGTCCACTTCCCGTTTCTTTCAGAGAAAATGTCGCCCAAGAACTTCTCAACCTTTACCAGCAAGATCAGCTTTTTTCTATCGTTCCACTTCAGCTAAGCAGGAATTGCATGCGCTGAAGCGCTACTACGAACATAATGCATAAATCTCAAACCTACTCCCTATACATTTACAGAGGCTAAAACAAAGATTACACAACCAATCTACAACACCAGAAAAACGAACAATTTTTTTTCTAACAAAACCCATTCTATTCTAAGGAGTAAAGACAATGCAAGTTAAGACTTTTAGTACAGAAGAACTTCAAGCTTGGTTGATTTCTAAAGTGTCTGAAGAGTTGGAATTGAATCCGGAAGATATTGATATCCAAGAACCTTTTGCTGGGTATGGTCTCAATTCGATGACCGCAGTTAGTTTGTCGGGTGACCTGGAAAGCTTACTGGGAATGAAGTTGTCTGCGACTTTAGCTTGGGATTATCCAACTATTGAAGCTCTCGCAAACCATTTGGTCTCTCTTATGAGTGCTTAATTATACCCAGCCTTGTTTCATTTGTGAAAATTGCGACACCTCAGAAACCCGGTTTCTTCAAGAAACCGGGTTTCTTGTTTCTTATCATCCAATACGCTTTATTTTTTCTTTTTTTTATCCTGATGTTGCATAAACGATTTTGTCTCACCCTATAACAACATTAGAGACAAGCTTTTCAAGCTTAACGTCTGTTAACAATGCAGGTTGGATGATATCCATATAATCCAACTTTTGTCAATCTAAGTTTACATCTGATTGCAACGATTCGTTTATTGTCTTGCTGGTAGGGAGCCATTTTTCATGAATCTTCAAACATTTCCAAAATCGCTGAATCGCTATCGCTCAATGTTTGGACTGATAGTCCTAGGTACAGCTTTGTCAGGTGCAACTGCTTTTTATAGTATATCTCAATTTGAAAAAACTAATCAACAACCAGCACCAGTTCCAACTGCTCCAGTTGTTAAAAAGGTCATTGCTTTAGGAAGGTTACAACCTGAAAAAGAGGTGATTCGGGTTTCTGCTCCGTTGACTCTAGAAAGAGACCGGGTGGCTGAACTCCTTGTTAAGAGGGGCGATCGCGTTCAATCAGGTCAAGCGATCGCCGTTTTGGATAGTCGGGTGCGCTTACAATCTGCTTTGTTAGAAGCACAACAACAGTTAAAAGTAGCGCAGGCGAAGTTAGCGCAGGTGAAAGCTGGTGCTAAAACTGGAGAAATCAGTGCTCAATCAGCAACCATTCGCCGCTTAGAAGCTCAATTGCAAAATGACAAAGTAGCCCAACAAAGCACCATTAGCCGATTAGAAGCACAACTGGAGGGTGACAAACAGGCTCAACAAGCAACAATTAAAAAGCTGGAAGCAGAACTTAACAATGCAACAGCTGAGTATCAGCGCTATCAAACGCTTTACAAACAAGGAGCTATCTCTGCATCACTGTTTGATAGTAAGCGATTGAACCTAGAAACAAGTAGTCAGCAATTGAATGAAGCTAAAGTAACTTTAGCACGTATTGAACGTACAGGTCAACAGCAATTGAACGAAGCTAAAGTTAGCCTAGCACGGATTGAAAGTACAGGTAAAGAGCAGATAAACGAAGCCAAAGCGACCTTAAACCGAATTGCTGAAGTTCGTCCAGTCGATGTACAAGCATCACAAGCAGAGGTGGATACAGCCGCAGCCGCAGTTAAACAGGCGGAAACAGACTTGAACCAAGCGTATATTCGAGCACCGATGGCTGGTCGAATTCTAGAGATTTATACTAGACCGGGCGAATCGATTACCAGTGAAGGAATAGCAGATTTGGCACAAACCGACGATATGGAAGTCGTTGCAGAGGTGTATCAAACTGATATTAGCAAAATCCGTGTAGGTCAGCAAGCTGTCATCACCAGTGAGTCATTTTCTGGAGAATTACAGGGAACTGTTAACCTGATTGGGCTACAGGTTAGCCAACAAAAAGTTTTCAGCACTCAACCAGGAGAAAATCTTGATCGCAGGGTGATTGAAGTCAGAATTCGCTTGCGTCCCGAAGACAGCCAAAAAGTTGCAGGGTTAACTAACCTGCAAGTTAACACTGCAATTAAACTGTAAGGAGATCAATCATGCTTCGCAAACTGTTTCGCAAAACTCCTCTAGCGTGGAATCAAGTCACCAGAGAAAAAACTCGTCTTGCGATCGCCATAGCAGGAATCGGTTTTGCTGATATCTTAATGTTTGTTCAATTGGGTTTCATGGAAGCTTTTTATAAATCCGCAGTCCTCCCCCACGAAAATATGGATGCTGATTTGGTTTTAGTGAGTCCCAATCTAGAAACCCTGTTCGTTGTCAAAAGCTTCACTAGAAATCGGATATATCAAGCCGCTGCTGTTGAAGGTGTCAAATCAACCAGTTCTTTGTACGTTGATACTGCGTATTGGCGCAATCCCGATACTGGTATTAATAGACCTATCCTGGTCTACGGTATTGACCCAGCTAAACCAGCTTTTAAGCTCCCAGAAATTAAACAACAAATACCACAAATTCAGATTCTCAATCGAGTGTTGTATGACCGTGCGGGAAGACCAGAATACGGTGATATTCCCCAGCTTTTTCAACAGTCATCATCCCTCTCCGCTCAACTGAATGATTTAAATGTGCAAGTAGCCGGATTATTTACTATCGGTGCTTCCTTTGCGGCTGATGGTAACGTGATTGCGAGTGACTCAACTTTTCTGCACCTGTTCCCTAAACGCCAACCCGACCAGATTGATGTCGGTATCATTCACATCAAGCAAAATGCAGATATCAAGCAAGTCCAAGCAAATCTGCAAGCAACTTTGCCAAAGGATGTTGACGTACTAACTTTAGCAGAGTTTGCAGAAAGAGAAAAAACTTATTGGGGAAATAGTACCCCCATCGGCTTTGTCTTCGGATTTGGTACTATCATTGGCTTTATCGTAGGTATGGTGATTGTTTACCAAATTCTTTACTCTGATGTCTCAGACCACCTACCAGAATACGCGACCTTAAAAGCAATGGGGTATAGCGATGGATACCTTGTGGGGGTTTTGATTCAGGAAGCCATTGTTTTGGGTCTTTTGGGATTTATACCAGGATTTGCTGTTTCTGCGGGACTTTACTATATTGCCAAAACCGCAACTCTTTTGCCCATTGTGATGAATTTCAATCGCGCCATCATGGTATTGCTATTAACCCTCATCATGTGTGGTGGTTCGGGCTTTATTGCTATGCGTAAATTACAAGCCGCAGACCCGGCTGATGTTTTTTAAAAACTTTGGAGTACACCATGCAATCATTAACAACTGAACCTGTTATTTCCGCTCGCAATCTCAATCATTATTTTGGTAAAGGTGACCTCCGCAAACAAGCTTTATTTGATATCAATCTCAATATTTATCCCGGTGAAATTGTCATTATGACTGGTCCTTCTGGCTCAGGAAAAACAACTTTACTTACAATGATGGGAGGTTTGCGCTCTGTACAGGAAGGAAGTCTCAAAATTATGGGACAAGAGATGAGGGGAGCAAACAAGCAACAAATGATGTATTTAAGAAGGAAGATTGGCTATATTTTCCAAGCCCATAATTTGATGACTTTTTTAACAGCTAAACAAAATGTAAGAATGTCTTTAGAACTTCATGAAGAGTATTTGAATCAAGATATGGATGCCATCTCTACAAATATTTTACAAGAAGTTGGTTTAGGACAACGTATCAATTATTATGCTGATAGTCTTTCTGGAGGACAAAAACAACGGGTTGCGATCGCCCGTGCGCTAGTCAGCCATCCTAAAATTGTTCTCGCAGACGAACCCACCGCTGCTCTTGACAAAAAATCTGGTCGCGATGTTGTTGATATGATGCATAAGTTAGCAAAACAACAAGCTTGCACTATCTTACTTGTAACCCACGATAACCGCATTCTTGACATTGCCGATCGCATTATCTACATGGAAGATGGTCGTTTAAGCAATGACGGACAGTATGCAGCTTCTAAAGTTCATTAGTCAATATAAAATTTCATTAACTACATCCCCCTCCTGAAGATAGGGGGTTTTTGCGTCATTTGTCCTTTGCATAACAAATCCCACCTTATTGGTATGATTGGACAAGGGGGCAACATTCACCAAGCCCAAGCTCTTCGGGTAGGCAACAGGGAATAGGCAACAGGCAATAGTCATGAATGTTAGCCCAATTCTTGGGTTAGAAGCCCCTAAATATGGAGACAGTCATTTTTTGCAGGAGCAAGCTGATTCTTGCAAGTCTACACTGTACCGGAAGATGTCAGTGTAGGTAGTTGGCTCTTTGAGTACTTTGGCTAGTTTGTATATTCCCTCTTGAATCTGTTGCACGGTTAAGTCAGTGTAACCGATGATAAATTTACCTTCATAACTAGCATTGGAGTAGTTTTGGGCTGCACTGATTAGTCCCACACCCACCTGTGATGCCCGATGTATTATCTCTTCATCATTCAAGCTGGTTTGTAAATGTACCATCAGGTGCATACCCGCATTCTCATCCAGAATCGTCGCGCACTCGCCCAAATACATTGACAAGGCTTGAACCAATGTTTGCCGACGTTGGTAGTAGAGGTTGCGTATCCGCTTGATATGACGTTCCAGATGCCCCTCATTAATAAAATCGGTAAGGACTTGCTGTTCTAGTAGAGGTGATTGAAGATCAGTAAGACACTTAGCATTGGCAAACACATTTACCAAATGTTTAGGTAGGACCAAATAACCAATCTGCAAAGCTGGAAAAAGCTCCTTTGAAAATGTCCCAATGTATATAACTGCACCACTTTTATCAAGCTCTTGTAGTGGTGGGATCGATTGATTACCGTAGCTATATGCACTGTCATAATCATCCTCAATAATCATTGCTCCAGACGATTGAGCCCAAGATAGTAGTTCCAACCTCCTTGACAATGACATCACTCTACCAGACGGAAATTGATGAGAAGGTGTAACGTAAACAAAGCGGAGCTTCGCATTTGTGAAACCTAATAGATGTTCAATGACAATTCCTGATTCATCAACCGGAACGGGTAAAACTCGAGATCCTTGTGCGAGAAAAGTGTGGTGAGCATTCAGGTAGCCAGGGTTTTCCATCCCTACCCAATCGCCACTATCACAGAGAATTCGGGTCACTAGATCGAGAGCTTGCTGTGAACCGTTGACGATTAAGACTTGATCGGCTTCGCAGCGTAGTCCCCTCGACTGAGTTAGGTGAAGGCTAATTGCTTTGCGTAACTCTCTGTACCCAAGCAAATCATTGCCATAATCGAGCAGCTTGAGATTGAATTGACAGTGATGTACCAATAGTCTTCCCCATTGTTGCAAGGAAAGTTGATCAAATGCAGGTTGCCTATAAAGAAAGTTGATTGGCAAGTGTTGTTCTATGGGCCTAAACGGTTTACTCTTGGCGATATGAGTACCGTATTTTGATAACTTTATTTGCTTGGCTTGCGTTAGCTGATGAGTAGGGTCCGTCGATTGAATAAATGTTTTGGGAATTTGGTCATTGACAAATGTCCCAGCACCATGACTTGACTTAAGATACCCTTCGCTGAGAAGTTCCTCGTAACTAAGATTGACAGTAGCACGTGAAACTTTACATGACTTGGCTAAAGCTCGTGAGGAAGGTATGCGCTGTCCAGGTAATAAGTATCCTGATAGAATCAAGCGTCGTAACTCCTCACATATTTGGCGGTAAAGTGGTAGAGAACTTCCTCTGTTAAGTGTAATGACAAATTCCATAGTAGCTGTATTGTAAAAACTGGGACAACCATTTACAACAGATTAAGTTATTGATGCCTATGGGATTAAAATTAGGTCAAAAACCATGATAGAATACATCGTTTTTGGGCTGCGATCGCCAATATCCTTGTGTTCATCATCTAAAAGCCTCCGGGAGCATGGAAACCGTTTGGTTTTAACCTTTAGGCAGGGGTGTTGACTAAAATAGCATATTTTCAAAAAAACACTTTTATAAAAACTAGACGAAAACGTCTTGAGTTTTGAACAAGCGAATTCACGATAGCATGAAAAGTATGAGGTTATCAACCCATATTCGGACAACCTGACAACCTTTTTTCTAGATTGCACTTTGGACAAAAAAAGCTATTTTTTTACAAGCATATTTTGGACCCGTTATACACTCATACTTTGGAAAAATTTATAAAAATGTGCTGACTTCATATGTTTTTAGTCAGTAAGTCGGCGTTAGAAAATCAACCCAGGTAACGAAATATAAAATTATCGAATATCTTATGAATGTTTCGTTATAGAATTTTTACAGAATTATAGATACATTGGTTTTACTGTGCGCTTAATGCTGCATCTATCATCTGACAAAGTTTGTTTGTTCCTGTGCTTGAATCTGGTAATTCAGTGAAAATTGACCGCAACTCAAGCACTGTTTTCTCGAAGCTATACTTTAAGCGGTCAGCTTTTAGCTTTCAGCCAAAAACTTATAGCTCATAGATTCAGTGCTGAATCGTTCATCTGTTGTTTGTTCCCGTGCAAAGTACACAAAGTATTCCTAGTCGAGCCAACTACCCACCAGATCGAATCTGATACAAAAACCATATCATATATTATACAAACTCTCAATTTTGTCTAGCTCTCGTTTTCATAATCATTCTCATCATGAGAATGGCTGCAATTCCACAGGTTGCGATCGCCCCAATGATAGTTATATTTTTACCACGCTTGTCTGGACTCCAACCGTGTGCTCTTTTTCCTCTCTGTGTCCCTCGGCTGGGATTTTATTTTTATGGATCTCCCTAAGGGACTGTTGTGCCATTCACCGCCTGAGCCTGACAACATTCTTATTTAGGGGCGATCGCCAACGCCAAGTAAAGTGTGTACATATTATCATGTCAAAATTTGAAATGAGCTAATTGCGATTGACCATTAGTATCGTTTTGCTAAACAACTTGTCACGGGTTAGTCTCAACTCCAGTGTTGAACAAATTAGTGAAAAAAAACTTAATGAAATCTCAAGATATATCTGTGGAAAATAAATCCTCTAAAGTGGTATGTAAATTTTTTACCCAATTTATTATGGTTGTATGGTGCTCCCTCAAAGGTGTGGCTTTGCCGCATCAAGACCAATTGTGCCAGTTGCGTAAGTCCTGTTGCTAACCAATTGAACAGGCAGGTGACAAATGAGTCACAAAAGTGGACTGTTATTTGAGTCACAAAGTGGTACTTGTTCCTTCCTAAATAAGTCACTATATTTTTAATCAGTAAAAATTTAGAAGTTATACCAAATTATTTTGAAGCTGTATGAAACTACAAGCGTCAACTATATGAGTCTATCAAGTCTTAAATCTATATATAGCCAAATGCCCCCTCACATAGCCATAAAAACAATGGCATCAAGCTATTGGATTTCACAGTGCATCTATGTTGCCGCTAAACTTGGCATTGCAGACTTGCTAAAAGAAGGTGAGAAGCATTGTGAATATATAGCTAGTGTTACCGCCACCAATAACGATTCACTTTATCGGCTGTTGCGAGCTTTAGCTAGTCTTGGAATTTTCGCTGAGACTCAACCTTATTATTTTCGGTTAACCCCATTAGGAGCTTGTCTCCAAAGTGATTGCCTAAACTCAACAAGAAACTATGCGATCCTTCTAGGCGAAGAGTTTTATCAAGCTTGGTTAAATGTGATGTATAGTATTCAGACCGGAAAAAATGCCTTTGAAGAGTTTTACGGGATGAACCTTTTTGAGTACTATCAGAAAAATCCCACTGTAGGTCAAATTTTTGATCAAGCAATGACAGAGTTTTCAGCAGCCAATTGTGCTGCTGTATTAGCAGCTTATGACTTTTCTTCAGTTGGCAAATTAGTAGATGTTGGAGGGAGCAACGGTATCTTACTTGCTGCCATTTTACAAGCTAACCCTACCATGACAGGAGTCGTGTTCGATTTGCCAAATGTGATTGACAAAGCTGAGAATTTTCTGGAAAGAGCAGGTGTGAGCAATCGGTGTCAACTAGTAGCAGGAGATTTCTTTGAATCTGTCCCAACAGGAGGCGATATCTATATACTCAAGCATATCGTTCATAACTGGGATTGGGAGAGGGCAAGCAAAATTTTGACGCGTTGTTATGAGGCTATGACAAAACAGAGTAAGTTATTGCTGATTGAACAAGTCATTTCTTCTGCAAATGAACCTTGTATTGCTAAATTATGGGATCTACATATGCTAGTCGTATGTCCTGGCGGGCGGGAGCGCACAGAAGCTGAGTATCAACATCTGTTAAAATCTACAGGTTTTACATTCAATAAAATTATTCCAACCCAATCGGATGTTAGTTTAATTGAGGCAGTAAAATAGATGATTCTTGTATTTTTTGTGAGCTAAAATTTCTAGGTCACTATCATTTCTGTGTTTGAAAAGTCGGTTAGCTGGTGAAAAAGCTCTCTCAGTATAAGCTACAAATAGATAATTATAGTGAGGCGATCGGCAGAAAATTTTAGCCAATAAAATTTTTCAAACATTCTCTCAATAAAGGAATATACTAAGTTCAAAGATTAGCACAAGGGAGGTTACTATGCTGTGTGGTAAAATTTGCCGGTTAGCAAAAATTCTCAAAGGCTCAGAAAATTTCTTTATAATTCCAATAGACCACGGTTTTACACATGGTCCAATCGCTCAGCTAGCAGATGTCAAAGCATTTATCCGAAAATTACCTTTCAAAACAATTAATGCAGTTGTTGCCCATAAAGGTTTAGCATATTCAATACAGCCACTTTTAATTCAGAAAGATATTTCTTTGATTTTACATCTTTCTGGCTCAACAAGTCTATCTCCTGACCCCTCGTATAAAAATCTAGTTAGTAGTGTAGAACATGCAATAAAAATTGGTGCAGATGGTGTCTCTATTCATATTAATCTAGGTTCAGAAAATGAGCATCGTATGCTCAAAGATTTCAGCATAATATCTGAAGAATGTGATAAATGGAGTATGCCATTACTGGCAATGGTTTATCCACGAGGAAATAAAATTAAAAATGAGTACGATCCAGATGTTGTTGCTCATGCAACTAGATTAGCATGGGAACTGGGTGCAGATATAGTCAAAGTTAACTACACTGGTGATATCAAATCCTTCAGAAAAGTTGTGAGTGCTGTTGATATTCCTGTAGTAATAGCTGGAGGACCAAAGCTAGATTCCGACAGCTCTATTTTGTCAATGGTCAGTGACTCAATAAAGGCTGGTGGTAGGGGAGTGGCTTTTGGCAGAAACATATTTCAACATACTGATCCATATTATATTTCTCAAAAAATAGTGCAGATGGTGAATTTTTCCAGTAAATTAGAGTTCCAAGGTGTAGGTCTTGATGTATTGTCATGATGATCGGATTGTAATTGAGAGGATTGTACATGCCCCCCATCATATCACTATCTGGAACGACTTGTTAATATTCAAACAATTGACAACCGAAAACCTTTATACAGACAGATGAATCAGGATATTTTTGAAGAAAATGTCAAACGTCTAGTTAATCAAAGCATTGTTTCTGAACATGCAAGCAACCCAATTGGCAAGCATAGCGATGATCTCCAACGAATCCTAGTTTATCTTAGGAAACCTCAGCTTCAACTCCGAAATAAGTATGTCATTGTTTGTATTCAACCGTATCAAAAATGGTGTATTGGTAAACTGTCCGGTGTTCGGGGAGTTCCTCCTCAAATTTATGAAGAAGAATGTTTTGGCTCAGAAGCAGAGGCTGAACACGCCATTTTTATTAAGAGGATTAAAGAACTAGGATTTATGTAATAAGAAGACTTTAGAAGTGAAATCAATACTGCCAGGGATACAATAGTCGAAGTCCGGTGAAACCCGGTTTCGCAGGAGTTACCCGGTTTCTAATTCTCGCTATCCCTTGCAGTATTGGAAGTGAAATGAATTCACGGGTATTGATTCTAACCCCTGAATTCTTCCTCAACCAATTGATGTGAGATCAAAGTAAAACTTGAAATATTTTCGTCAAAAAAACTTTTGAAAATAGAGTTAAAAGGAAGAAAAGATGGCGATTGTTGGCTACAGTGATAAGCTGAGTGTCACAACAAATGAAAGCATCCGGTTTATGGTCAGTTGCGACAGCTCTAGCAAATACATAGCAGATATTGTTCGTTTATACCACGGTGATACAAATCCCGAAGGACCAGGCTTCAAAGAAAAGTTAATTAGCACTTCTGTTAGTGGACAATACCCTGCTAAAAAACAAGATATTTATTCAGGATCTTGTGTGATTGTGGCAGATAGCCCTGCGCTACAAGAAGTTGAGAGTCTATCGTTGCAGGCTATGGTCTATCCGACTACCCCAAACAAAGGTTTACAAGGCTTGCTGACAAAATGGTCTAATTCGATAAATGCAGGTTATGGTCTGTTTATAGATGAAGATGGATGCTTATCTTTTTGGATTGGCGATAGTGAGGGTCGAATCGAAAAAATCAGCAGTGGCAAACCTATGCTTGCTGGGTGCTGGTACTTTGTTGGCGCGACATTTGATGGAGCAAATAGTAAAGTTTGCATTTATCAGGAACCGATTATCAGTGCAGTTAACAATCAATGTTCTATTAGACATCTGGCGGGAAGTACAACGGCGGCAGTTAACTGTTCAACCAAAATTCGACCCTTCGCTAACAACAACGCCCCCTTTATTATAGCTGGTTATTTGGAAAAGGTTGAATCAGGTAGGATAATTGTTGGTGGACACTATAACGGAAAAATAGATAGACCTCGCCTATCAAAACGGTTTTTGAGTCTTGACGAGATGAAGTCCCTTGTGGAGAATATCTCAAGTAATGATTTGCTTGCTGCTTGGAATTTTGCCGTTGATATTACCAACCAGGGAACTTCAGCAAACAAAATCATTGACGAATCCCCAAACCACCTGGATGGTCAAATCATTAATCTACCAGTTCGAGCAATGACTGGATACAATTGGACATCCGATGAACACAACTTCATCCATGCACCTGAGCAGTATGGTGCTATTCATTTCCACGATGATGACTTGGATGATGCAGGGTGGGAAGCCAATTTCGAGTTGACTATTCCTGATAGTATGAGAAGTGGTCTCTATGCAGCGCGTTTGAGAACAAATGATGATGAGGACTACATTCCATTTTTCGTTCGACCAAAAAAGGGGAGCCCAACTGCTCGGATTGCTTTCCTAGCACCCACCGCGAGTTACATGGCATATGCCAATGATCGCACCGTAACCAATGCAGCTATGCTTGAATGTCTAATTGGTCGCACACCAATTATGCAAAAGCAGGATCTCTATCTTGCTGAACATAGAGAATACGGTCTATCTACTTATGATACTCATAGTGATGGCAGTGGTGTCTGCTATTCGTCACGCCTCCGACCGATCCTGAACATGAGACCGAAATATAGACAATCGGTATCATCGTCATTATGGCAGTTCAACGCCGATCTCTATCTAATCGATTGGCTAACCGAAATGGATTATGAGTTTGATATAATTACCGATCAAGATTTACATCTAGAAGGTGCATCTCTTATAGAACCCTATAAAGTAGTCATAACAGGGTCTCATCCTGAGTACTGCTCAGCGCAAATGCTGAATGCAATTGAAGCTTATCAGCAGAATGGGGGTCGGCTCATGTATATGGGGGGAAATGGCTTTTACTGGGTTACTGCGTATCATCCTGAGAATTCAAATGTTATAGAGGTTCGTAAATGGGGCGGTACTCAAGCGTGGAAAGCTCAACCAGGTGAATATTATTTGAGCTTTACAGGAGAGCTAGGCGGTTTATGGCGCAACCGAGGTAGAACACCTCAGAAAATTGTCGGCACTGGATTTATTACCCAAGGCTTTGATGTTTCCTCATACTACCGCCGAAAGCCTGATAGTTTTAAGCCACAAGCAGCATGGATTTTTGAGGGAGTTAGTGAAGATGAGTTAATTGGCAATTTTGGATTAGTCGGCGGTGGTGCAGCGGGACTTGAACTTGACATTTACGATATTGCTCTGGGTACACCTTCTCATGCTCTTCTACTTGCTTCCTCAGAAGGTCATACTGATACATATTTGGAGGCTCTTGAAGAACTTTATTGTAATATCCCAGGTTTAGGAGGTTCTCAAAATCCAAAGATTCGTGCTGATATGGTATACTATGCGCTCCCAAAAGGTGGGGCTGTATTTTCGGTCAGCTCGATTGCTTGGAGCGGGAGTCTTTCCTACAATAATTATGATAACAATGTCTCACGCATCACTCATAATGTGTTAAAGCGTTTCCTGTTGGATGAACCACTACCGTTTACTTGCACAAGTTCGTAGCGTTGATGTCATTAAGATACGGAGGAGATTTTATGCAGCAAAGAATGGAATTATCAAAAACTGAACCAGCAGCTTATAAAGCTATGTGGGAACTAGAAAATTATGTCAACAAAAGTGGTTTGGATAAAAAAATTATTTCTTTAATTAAAATTCGCGCATCTCAAATTAATGGTTGTGCATTTTGTATAGATATGCATACGAAAGAGGCTAGAAAAAATGGAGAAACCGAACAACGTATATATGCACTCAATGCCTGGAGGGAAACTCCATTTTTTACTACTGAAGAAAGTGCTGTATTAAATCTTACCGAAGCAATTACTCTGATTTCAGAGAATCATGTTCCTGATGAACTGTATGAAGAAGTAAGCAATTATTTTGAGCCCAATGAAATAGCAAAAATCTTGATGACTATTGTTACAATAAATGCTTGGAATCGTATTGTTATAACCACCAAAAAGGTTCCGGGCACATATCAAGCTTAGATTTACTATGACTCATATCCTTCATATTGATACTAGTCCTCGTGGGGAACGCTCTATTTCTCGGCAATTATCTAACGAATTTATTCAGGTTTGGAAGTCTCTTAATTCTCAAGACACAGTCGTTTATCGAGATTTAGGTCATTATCCTGTCGCCCATGTTAATGAAATGTGGATTGCAGCTGCTTTTTGTCCCCCAGAACAACTTACTCCTGAGTTGAGAGAGATTATTCAACTATCTAATATTTTAGTAGATGAGTTTTTAGCAGCAGAGCGCTATGTCTTCGGTATCCCCATGTACAACTTCAATGTTCCATCTACTTTCAAAGCCTATATTGATCAAATAGTCCGATTTAACCGCACCTTTACCTTTGATGAATCAGGTAAATATCAAGGCTTAGTTCCTCAAGGAAAGAAAATGCTGATTTTTACGGCTCGTGGCGGAAATTTTTCTTCGGAGATATCTGTTGCTAATTACGATTACCAAGAACCATACTTAAGGGCTATTTTTGGGATGCTTGGCATTACAGATATCACTTTTATTCATGCAGATAAATTAAATCTTGGTGAAGAGTTACGTGAGCAGTCTTTGGCAAATGCTCTTGCTCAGATCAAGAAAGTTGTGGAAGATTGGAAGACACAATAGGTTGAACTTTACCACCAGAAACCCTGCGTTCTTCTTCGCCGGGGAACGTGGGAAAGAATCTATGTGAGTCAAAGTACTTATACTCAAAGGTGTATCGATTCAGTACATTAGGCGATCGCTGGCGACAGGGTTTTGAGCGGGAGCAACACGATTTTGTGAAAGCAATCTGCTGTAACTGGACTGGTTTTTTATTACAGAAGTGGTACTTGTAATCAACAATTGCGAGAGCTTACATTTAATAGTGTCTTCTCAAGAAGTATACCAATTAAGGTATTTAATTATGGATTGTCTAAACACTCATCAGTCCAAATCGTTAGCTCGCTTTGTGAAACAACAAGATTTAAACATTGACCTTGGCATTAAAGGTAAAAGTAGTCTCCTCAAATCAGTATTTAAAACCTTGTATGAAATCAGACAAAGATAATGATAAGGAGCACATAGTTATATCAATCAATCACGAGTCAAGAGTTCCTTTCTCATGCTTGATTGACGGGGAATGGGAGTCTGGTAATTGGTTAAAGTTATACAATATTCCCGATTTTTTGCATTTTAATGAAGCTGTTTTGCTGTGTCGAGAAAATGAGAATAGGTGGCTAGCTTGGGTTCCAGATTATGGAGAAATACTAATTCTTAAATACTCTTAAATAATATTTCATTAAGTAGGTGGTTGCAAAAAAAACAAAAAAATGCGAATCTATTAAAAGCCTATTTAATAAAGTGATTTTAGCATTTTCTAAAAATTCAAATAATTCGTTTTAATCATGCCTACTTAACTAAAACACCAAGTTCGTAAAGATTGAAAAAAACTTTTCTAAGCATCTAGCGTTTTGAAGTGCGATCGTAAAAAACAAAAGTATTTAGCAGGAAAAATATGACTACTAACAGCACCATCTTACCACTGCACAAAAGAATTCAACTGTTCTTCAATAAGGAATTAGGATGTGGAAACTTTCTCCATTTTGCTGTCACAAATAACCCTTATCGAGACAATGATATTTTCTTTTTAGAACAACCTTTTAAGACATTCACAGGAGATACTATTAACAGCTTTAGTTTATCTTTATTAAAAGATGTAGTTGATCAGTATTCCTCTTGGTACTATCAATCTGGCATTTGCGAGAATGATCCTGTTGCCGTCTACTTAGAAGATGGAATCGGCTACTTGATCCATTACTTGGCACTCAACAACATCGGTGCTATTCCCGTTTTGGTAAATGGTTTGATGGACTATGAGATCGCTGCCGACTTTATCCATCGTGTTGGTGCTGTTGCTTTGTATACAGATGAGAAACACTTAGATAATATTAGTGAACACGTCAAAAATAACATCTTATTAAAGTTTATTACTACAGATGCACAAAATTCATTAACTCAACATAAACAAGGAAGTATACAACTACCAGAGTGGTATCCGTATTCTCCAACAGATTCACACCCGATTATGCTCAGCCATTCATCTGGCACTACTGGAAATCCGAAAGCAGTCATATTTCAACATAAGCAATTTTTTATTGGGAAACGAATTCGTCTACTAAAGTTTCCTGCTAGTCGAGCGGATAAGTTTTTGTTTGCCTTACCAAGTTCACATTCTGCTGGTATCAGCTACTTTATGACTGCGACATTACTTGGTTTGCCAACTATGGTTTTATCTAATGTATCGGGTCATAATGCCATTAATTACGTTCAAAAATTTCAACCCTCTTTAGTAGCAGCATTTCCACAAACTTATGCTGAGATGGCTTCGCAGCCTTTAGAAGAAGGAGAACTTCGCTCTGTGAAAATGTGGTTTAATACTGGAGATGCAGCCCATGAAGCTCATATTAAAGCTCTTGTAACAGCAGGAAATCCCAAGTCAATCTTCATTGATGGTCTTGGTGCATCAGAGCTAGGTATGGCTCTGTTTAATAAGGTCTCTAGCCGAAAGACAACTCTTTATGGTCGATATATGGGGAAACCACGTAGCTTTGTAAAGCCCGTAGTTTTAGATGACCAAGGGAATATACTAGGACCACATGAAGTTGGTCTACTGGGTATTAAATCTCCAACTATTACACCAGGATATTGGAATGATTCAAACAGAACTTTAAAAAGCTACAAACAAGGATACTGGACCACTGGCGACTTAGTCTATACTGACCGAGATGGAAAATTTTATCATCTTGATCGTTCTACTGATGCTATTGAGTGTAGCAGTGGTGCAGTATACAGCCTACTTATTGAAGAATTAATTTTAAAGCAACACACTGAGGTGGCTGATTGTGTAGTCATAGGTGTTCCTAATGAAAACAGAAAGTCTAGTTTAATTGCTTTCATAAAATTCAAATCTGACCAAAATGTTAAAGCTTCAATCTTATTAGATTCTATTAATAAACATTTAATAGAATTAAATTCGGGAAAATTGACAGCTTTATTAATAGTAAAAGACTTCCCAGTAGGTCCTACAGGTAAAGTTTTGAAAAGAAAACTGAGAGAAGAATATAAAAATATCCTACTTGATTCTGAACAAGAATCAATAAGTCATAAATATGAGGATTTAGCTTCTGCTTGAAAAGTAGGATATATGGAAAAATTAGTTAAAGAGAAAAGTATGCTGGGAACATCCAATCAATTAGAGCAACTGAATGATCTCAAAGACAATCATCCTTTTTGGAACAATAATCTCTTACGAGATGCTCAATCTGGTAATTTGACTATCGAAAACTATCGATACATTTGGGGGCAATATTCGCTTTACTGTCAGAATTTTACTCGCTATATAGCGGGAGTTATGGCAGCTTGTGAAAGTGATTATTATCGTGCTCGCCTATCCGAGAATCTTTGGGAAGAAGGTGGGGGTTGCAAAACAGAAGAGCGACACAGTGAAATTTTCCGAAAATTCTTAAAACAGCTTGGTATCAATCCTTTAAAGATTGAATATACCGATTTCACACACATATTTGTCCAACAGTATCTGCGTGAAACGACTTGTTCAGATGTACTCTGGTCGAGTGCCATATTATCATTAGGTACTGAAGCGATTGTACCTCGAATGTACAAGATTTTCATTCAAGGAATGCTCAAAGCTGGTATTCCTGATGAGTGGCTGGATTTCTTTTACATACATGTTAAATGTGACGATCAACACGCAGCTACTTTGGCAGACTTAATGTGTTCTTTGAATCAGGAACGTGACTGGTTTCCTCGGTGTTATAGTGCTTTAGATAGAGCACTAACAATGCGAGCTAATTTCTTTGAGAATCTATATGCTATCTGTTTACAACAAAATAATGGAGAGGAGATGAAGTTATATAGAAATCCGGTTTGATTCTTGAAATAATTTGCGTAGGCAATAGGCACTTTTGCAAGAGTATTCAAGAAGATTCAGGTGTACCTAGCTTCGTAAAAATCAAATAGGAGTCCTATAGAAATTTTCTCAGTACAGAAAAATATTTCTATAGTACTTTACATACGATGAATTTCTAGGCAGAAACACACATCATTCGTCTACATCGCTAGACATTAAATAGGAAACAAAGACTATGAAGACTGTTAATTTTCAATCAGGAGATTTTGACAAGACACCCCCTGCTGTTAAATTACATATGCCAGACCGATTAATTCACAAATGTTTGGAGGCTGATGGTATCCATAATACCTTTTCTGATATTCGCAAGCACCCGGTATTCTTTGTCGATTTACCTTCTTTTGCAATCAGTATGACTATTGGTATATTGAATCCCGGTGGTTGCTCAAATCGTCATCGCCATACCTACGAAACCATTCTTTACATTATTGAAGGACAGGGCTACAGTCTCATTGAGGATCTAAGAATAGAATGGGAAGCTGGAGACGCCGTCTACATTCCGGTATGGTCATGGCATCACCATGTGAATCTAAATCAAGACCAAAACGCTAAATACCTTGCTTGTGAGAATGCACCAATGCTGCAAAACATGGGTGGTCTTGCTCTACGCGAAGAAGCTGAGTAGACGTTTTTGGAATATCTTCACCTCAAGAAGATATTAAGGACAGTGCGATTAATACTTAAATTGTTGGATATACTCTCATGAAACTAGCTTGGTTGGATATTAGGAATATTAAAGAGGCAGCAATTAAACTTTTGGCGCAGCCCAATATTAGTACCTTAGACGGAATTGTTGTAGATTCTCCAGAATCTATCCAAAACTTTCCTCCTAATGTTGATTCTAGTGTAAAACGCATTGCCTTTGTTAAAGACAAAAACCAGATTGAACAGTTTGTTAGTCTTGTAGATATCGTCATTCTTGAGACTGTTCGGCCACAGGAAATACGGGAGTTCAAAGAAAAATACCAGCATATAGAAATCGGTGTGTACGTAAATGTTGTAGATGAACCCACACTACAAATTGCCTGTGAATCTGTGAAAAACCAAAATTGGACGGTTATATACTTTAAAGACCCAACTAAAATTCCCTTAGAAATTGTCATTGCAGCAGCAGAAAACACAAATGGTAAAATCATTACGATTGCAAAAGATATTGAAGAGGCAGAAATTATTTTAGGTGTCCTAGAAAAAGGTTCTCATGGAGTTATGTTGGCTTCTACAAATTCTACTGACCCAATTCAACTTGCAACTATCTGTCACCAAACCAAAAATATACAACTTCCTCTTGAAGAGTTAGAAGTGAAAAACATTACTCATATTGGTATGGGCGAGCGTGCTTGCATAGATACTTGTTCTTACTTTGAAAAAGATGAAGGAATACTTATTGGCTCTTTCTCTAGGGGAATGATTTTGGTTGCTAGCGAGACGCACCCACTACCATATATGCCCACACGTCCTTTCCGCGTTAATGCTGGTGCCATACACTCCTATGCAGTTTCTAATATCTCTCGTACTAATTATCTGAGTGAACTAAATGTTGGTCACAAAATTTTGGCTGTTAATTGTCAAGGTCAATCACGTGAAGTTGTCATTGGAAGGATTAAGATTGAAATCCGTCCACTATTGAGTATAAATGCAGTATCAGCAACCGGAGAAACTGTGAATTTGATTGTCCAAGACGATTGGCACGTGAGAGTTCTTGGACCTAATGGCAAGGTACTTAATGTCACAGAGTTAACGGCTGGAGAGTTATTGCTTGGTTATCTTGCTCCCAGTGGACGACATGTTGGGTATCCAGTTCAAGAACATTGTCTTGAAAAATAATCAGGCGTTGCATAAGTTATCAAAGTCTTCACAAATTGAAAACACCTATGATTCTTATAACTGGAGCAACCGGAACTAATGGTTATGAAATCCTAAAGCAACTTTCTGCCACTGGTGCTAAAGTTCGAGCATTTGTCCGTAATCCTAAAAAAGCATTAGAGGTCGAACAACTTGGTGTTGAAGTTGTCATAGGGAATTTCAATGATCCCGATACACTCAACACTGCCCTAAAGAATGTGGAAAAAGCTCTTTTGCTCTCATCACCAGATCAACAGCAAGTGAAACTCCAAAGTAATTTTATTGAAGCCGCTAAGCAGAATGGTCTTAAACACATTGTTAAGTTTTCTGCTTTGGGTGCGGATGTTGACGCTCCTGCTGCAATTCTCAGGTGGCATGCACAAACCGAAAATCAACTTGAGCAGGCTGGTATTCCATTTACCCACCTACGTCCCAACGTTTTTATGCAAAATATGTTACGTGTTGCTCAAACAATTGCAACACAGAACACTTTTTACGATCGCGTAGGCGATGCAAAGTTTACCTTTGTCGATATCCGAGACATCGCCGCCGTAGCCGTGAGGGTACTGACTGAGGAAGGACATGAAGGTAAGGTTTACACTCTGACAGGACCTGAGGTGCTGTCTTTTGGAGAAATTGCTCACAAACTTTCCATTGCAATTGAGAAGAAAGTGACTTATGTAAGTATTTCACCAGAGGACTACAAAAGACGTATGCTTAAGTCAGGAAGACAAGAATGGTTTGTAGATGCAGTTAATGAAATCTACAATTACTACAGCAAAGGTATAGGCATGACGATGACGAACGTGGTAGCTGATGTCGCTAGAAAACAGCCTATATTTTTTGACCAGTTTGCCCTAGATTATACCCAAAGTTTTAAGGAAAGCTGATTGGGACATTTTTTAGTTTTGCTGGCAAGCTATTTGTCTAATATATCTTTGTTGAAATCAATTAATTTTAAAAACCTAATTCTGCTAATGCTACAAGAGTTAAATTCACAGAATATAGATGCAGCCTTGATACTTTTCAAAAAATATCAAGAATTTTACGAAGTACAAAATATTGATGAACAAAAGAATCGCAACCACTTACAAATGATTATGGAAAATGAAGAATTGGGTAAGTTATTTCTCCTACAGGATGATTATACTTATGTAGGTTTTGCAACAATCTATTACTCGTTTTCTAGCAGAATTGCGGAAAAAATTGCTGTGTTAAACGATCTGTACGTATTGGACAGCTATCGGGGAAAAGGAATTGGCAAAAAGCTTCTGGAACACTGCTTTATTTACCTTAAAACACTTGGAATAAAGACAGTAAGATGGACAACTCGTGATGACAATGTAGTTGCACAGAAACTTTACAACCAGTATGCACATGGAACTAAGTGGCTAATGTATTCTTATACAATCGCCTAAAAGCGAGTAGTTGTTGCTAAAAAACACCAACAATTTCTTCACAAGATAGGATTCTACAAATCTAAAAGTTCATTAGTAAATTAGAGGAAAACGAAATGTTCGATTTACCAACATCTACAAAGGTATTAGTTATTGGAGGAGGTCCAGCGGGAGCTACTGCAGCTACTCTATTGGCTCGAGAAGGTTTTAATGTAACATTACTGGAAAAAGAAGTTTTTCCAAGATACCATATAGGAGAGTCTCTCTTACCCTCATCACTGAAAGTTCTCGAACTAATTGGTGCAAGAGAAAAAATAGACGCCTATGGTTTTCAATATAAGCCGGGTGCTCACTATTATTGGGGAGATGAATCTTGGGATTTGAATTTCTCCGATTTATCAGGTAAGTTTACACATAGTTATCAAGTGCGGCGTGATGAGTTCGATAAGTTACTTTTAGATCATGCTAAAAGTCAAGGGGTAAAGGTTCTTGAGGGCGTAGAAGTTTGTAGTTTGTCTTTTGAGGGTGAGCGACCAATCAGTGCAATTTGCTCTCTAACTAATGAAAAAAGTCAGACAAAAGAAATATGTTTTGACTTTTTAATTGATGCGAGTGGTCGTTTTGGTCTCATGTCAACTCGCTATCTAAAAAATCGAGAATATCATCAAGTCTTTCAGAATGTAGCTGTTTGGGGGTATTGGAAAAATACTAAACCATTGGAAGGCAGAGAAGGAGTTATTTTTGTAGAATCTCTGCAAGATGGTTGGTTATGGGGAATTCCGCTACACGATGGCACAATGAGTGTGGGTTTAGTTATCCACAAAATGGCTTTTAAAGAAAAACGCTCCAAGAGCTTGAAAGATATTTACTTAGAGGGTATTGCTGAAAGTGTCGATTTGAAGCAGTTTCTGGAAACTGGAGAACTTGCATCAGAAGTTAAATCTGAGCAAGACTACTCGTACACTGCTGAGAAATTTGCAGGTCAAGGTTACTTTATTGCTGGAGATGCTGCATGCTTTTTAGATCCTTTGCTCTCAACTGGAGTACACCTTGCAACTTTTAGCGGACTTTTAGCTGCTGCAAGTCTAGCAAGCGTCTTACGGAATCATATCAGTGAAGCTCAAGCAATATCTTTCTACGATAGAACTTACAGACAAGCATACTTACGTCTGTTAGTTATGGTTTCAGCATTCTACAAAACGAGTAAAAAAGAATCCTATTTTTGGCAAGCTCAACAGCTGACAAACAGTCAAGATAGAGACAGAGAAAAATTACATCAAACGTTTTTGAATTTGATATCTGGAATGGAAGATATGTCAGATATTGAGGAAAACTCTGAGCAACTTTTTCAAGATGTATCGGAGCGGATAGGGGAAAATTGGGCTCTTCGTCACAAACAATTCTCAAATGAATTGGATCAGACAGGACGCGAGCAGTTACTTGCTAGCAATCAGTTTGTGAGTGGGTTTAATAGTCTATTCTCGTTGACGAAAGAATCTGCTGTTGAGGGATTTTATATTGTTACGAGCCCTCAGCTAGGTTTAGCTCGGGTTAATTAAGCAATATAGTAGCAATGGTATGTGGGTCTTATATCCCATATACCTCAGATGAAAATCGTTTGGTTGAGAGTGTTTGTCTCAAATTCATGTAGAAAAGTGTTTTGAACAGAATGGCTTTTAGAAATTTGCTAGTTTAATTAGAAATTTGTAGAGATTTCTCAATGCTTAGTTTTAAATGCAGAAAGAGGTTAGCTCAGTTATGCTTACAATGTCGTGGGAAAACTCCTCTACGTAAGTTTGCTCCTAGAGTTGGCGTTTCCGCATCTGCATGGAATGCTTGGGAACATGAATCTGGAAACTGGGGTATAGACAATGCTAGAAAGTTGGCGACTTTTCTCGGAACTAGTATTGATAAGTTGCAACAATATCTAGATGGAGAATACTCTATTGAAGATTACCTACGTTTACCACTTCTAAACACAGGTGAATTAGAAATGCCAGACTCAGATGACACTGTAGATCAAGTCATTGTTTGGATGGGTTCTTTAAGTCTACGAGACTTGTTGAAGCTTATCTCAGCAGGGGTTAGATTAGCTGAAATTACTGTGGACTCGAACTCGCAAGCTGTCAACGAGAAACACAATCAGACAGAACAACTTGTAAAATCAAAACCTACTGGTAGTCAAAAAAGTGAGTTTCAGATCAAGGACGGAAAACTAGAAAGCCGATCCAGTAGAAAATGTTGACAAACCAGTCATAGTATGTATAACAAACACGGAACTCAGCAATACGGTTCGGATCAGCCGCAATAGAAACCCGGTTTCTTTGAGAAACCGGGTTTCTGGTAAGTGTACGGGTTGCGATTACCTCCAGTACGCTACGCGTAGCTTGCTTCCACGAAGTGGTACCTAACCGCTTATGAAAGGTGTTCTCGATCTTGTTGTGGGGATCTATTTGTTACCGTTTAGAACAGGTAGTAGGAGTAGAACCAGTAGCAGTAGCACCAGATGCATGGGAGATGAGGGTCACTTCACCGTTGCCATTGAATACCCAACCAGTAGCGGGTATAATTTCCACAACATCGGAATTGGAAGGTGATTGAGTTGTCGGTTTGATTGAGCGCTGTTGTTGTGATGTCAGATTTGACACACGAGTATCAGACCACAAGACATCGGGACTGAGGAGATCGTCCGGAGAAGGGGGTAAACCGCCCCGTCCAGTAATAATAAATTTGCTTCCTTCTCCATCAACTGTGGTAGCGATCGCACTACAACCAGTGTTTACTATATTTGATGTATCTACTAACACCGTAGGTAGTTCAAGGAGTCCCAGGTTTTGTTCAACATCTGGTGTATTAATAATGATGTCACCACTGATTCCACGTTCAGAAAAAGCTGTAATATTGCTTTCATCGGTCAACCGAGAGCTACGTTGAATTCCAAACAGACCAGATGCGTTAATCTTAATTTCACCACCATTGCCAATTGAGGCATTAGCAGTGATATCACTGTTTTCACTAGGGACAGCAACGATGGAACCATTGCGAGCATCAATAGTAATGTTACCACCATTGCCTTCAGTATTTGTGGTTTTTGCGGTGGTAGAAATTTGACTGTTTCGGCGTAGCAGTAATAGGTCAGACACACGTAGTCTAATATTACCGCCATTTCCTGAGGTTGTTTCTCCCTGAATAGAAGCATTATCTAAAAGCAAGGAGTTAGCCTTAATATCAATCTCGCCTGTTTCACCTGATAACGTATTGTTAAGATTGGTTGACCTAGAAGACACAGAGATGCTTGCGTTACGTACAACTACTTGTCCATCAATCTCTATGTTGATACTTCCGCTCTTACCGCTACCTTGATTTTCACTTGTAATTTCTCCATTGTCTATCTCTAACGAATTAGCAGTCAGCTTCAATGTTCCCGCATTTCCTTGACCTTCAGTGCTAATCCTAATTCCTCCTCGGTTTCGGAATACAACAGTGTCAGCATCAAGAACAATTTCTCCTCCTTGTCCCGTTCCCTTTGTGACGCTGCGTAAACCACTGTCTAAATTGGGAATATCGTTGTCAAACAAAACAGAATTTGCTTCGATTTTAATTCGTCCAGCATTACCTGTCGCCTCTCTATTGGAGGTACTTGTGGTGATGCGACTACTGTTTCTCAGCGTGAGAGTATTGGTTCTAATCTGAATTTCGCCAGAGTCACCACTACTACTAGTCGTGCTGCTAATCCCTCCACCTGTTTCATCACTTTCAATCAAGATAGAATCAGCCGTAATATTGATACGTCCAGCATCACCCGTGCTATTCTCCCTTGCATCAGTAGACACTCCAGTCTTTTCTCCTATTAATGACAATGTTGTTGTCTTGATATTGATATTACCTGCATTACCCTTTCCTTCTGTATTACTACCAATACCCCCTCCATCACCTATGTTAATGGAGTCGGCAGTAATATTAATCGTTCCGGCATTACCTGTACTAGCATTACCCAAAGCGTCACTACCAATGCCACTGTTATTTTCTTTACTGCCACCGTTACTTTCAATAATGAGAGAACCTGTTGTTAAATAGAGAGTTCCAGCGTTTCCCGCACCTCTTATGTTACTATTTATCCCAGCTTGGTTTTTGAGTCTGATAGTCTCAGCTGTGACATATACATCTCCAGCATTACCACTATTTTCGGCAGTGCTGCCAACACCACTGTTACTTTCAATGATGAGAGAACCTGTTTTCACGTAAACAGTTCCGGCGTTTCCCTCACCTCTTGTATTGCTGTTTATTCCACCTTGGTTGCTCAGCCTGATACTCTCAGTAGCTGTAACGCTTACATTTCCAGCATTACCCCTATTATTGACAGTGCTAGCAATGCCACCGTTATTTTGAATCAAAAGTTTTCCTGTCCTAACGTTGACTGTTCCAGCCTGACCTTGACCATTACTCTCACTCGCGATACCACTTTCACGTAAGAGTGAAATTGATGAGTTAGTGCTAACAGTAATATCAGCAGCCTTAGCACCAGAAGTCGTATTACTGTTAATACCTGCTGTATCTAAAGTAATTGCATCAGCAGTCAGAACAATGGGTGCAGCGTTATTATTGCTAGCATTGTCACTGTTGATACCCGCACTCGTTAAAGAAATTGTACCCCCTGCGGTTGCAGTAAACTGTCCTCCTGCGGTTTGAATTCCAGCATTGCTGATGTTAATATTACCCTGACGATTCCCATCGCTATCTGCAAGCAGTTGAATATTAAGAAAACCATTATTGGAATTGAGCCCAAAATTTTGTAAATTAATATCATTTGCGGCTTGAAGAGTCAAAGTCACCGGGCTTGCTGTCGATTTGGTGATACCGAACCCATCGGCAATGATATTACCATCTTGATTTCCAGTGCTGCCTGTACTAATGGTTACATTTGTTCCAGCATTCAATTGTGTTTCTATGTCTGGGATATTTACCACCGCATCATCCCCTGTGGCTGTGAATATGTTGCCATTATCACCACTGATGGTAGTATTTACCGTATCAGTGTAAGCTAAGGTGACATTGCGTGGGTCGAGTAACCAAGTTCCACCGAAACCAGAAGTTGCACTGGCGTCTACTTTAATACCTGTGATATCCAGAAACTTAGCACTCGATGTTTCAATCAAGCCTCCATTCCCAGACTGCGCCCCTCCTTTTGCCTGGAAACTACCATAGGCGCGGGTAGAGCGATCGCTCCAGACCACAATCTTACCACCATTGCCTTGAGTCTGGGCATTGGCTTGAATCGTCGCACTGGGACTGACATAGATTGCAGTGGCGTTGAGCAGTTCTCCTCGTCCTTGGTAATCTCCACCAAGCAAAACTTGACCCCCGCCACTATCTCCAGAAGCGTTGATGAGTGCCCCCGGATACACTCCTACTTGCTCTCCCAGTATTTTTACTTTCCCACCCTCCTGACCAGAGACATCAATACTACCTGTGGCGATCGCTGTTCCTGGTTGATTTGGCACTGGTATTCCTGCCAATTCCACTGGCAAAGATGGGTATGATGAAACTGTCTCCCCAACTCCCAATGTATTGTTCACTTGAGTCTCCTCCAAAATTTTCAGACTCACCACTGAACCTGCTTGTCCAAACCGAGCTTCACCGACACCCGCTAGTGCTGCTAAAGTGACCTCACCTTCAGGTGCAATTAGTTGTCCAGTGTTGATGATTTTGCTCCCTAGTAAAGTTAAGTTTTGTTGCGGACGCACCCTCAAGTTCCCTGCATTGACAATGGCACCACTTGTCCGGTTTCCAAACTGCAATCCTGATGGTACACTCATTGTTAACAACGGCGTAGCGCTGGGATTGCTCACATCCAATTGTGTCCCATCCGCAAACTTCAAACTAGAAGCACTACTTCCAATAAACGAACCCCCAATATCTAATCTGGCATTTGAACCAAAGATGATTCCATTGGGATTAATCAGAAACAAATTTGCTGTTCCCGAAGCTCGAATCAATCCATCAATATTAGAAATCGACCTACCTGTGACCCTGCTAATAATATTCTGTATGTCTAGAGTATTGTTAAATATTGCTTGTTTGCCAGTAGGAACGGAAAACTGTTGGAAGCTGTGAAACAAATTACTACCTGCTTGGCTTCCACCATTGATGTTGAAGGTGTTACCATCTGTCGTGACATTGGAATTTTGTGGCAGAGTATTATCTGGTACTACCTGAGCCCATAAACTACTTGACCATAAAACTATTGCACTACCGATAACAATCCCCAGTCCATGCACCCTGTATAAAGACTCTGTCCGTTCAGACATGACATTCTCCTTGAAAGTAGAAGCTACTGAACAACAGTCATTTGACATTGAGTCCAGTAGGTCTTTTGGTAATAGCAGTCCAAAATCATTCGTGAGATTATAGAAACCCGGTATCTTTGAGATACCGGGTTTCTGGGGCTCAGTATCTTCTCACAAATAGTTTATGATTGCTACATAATTTCCTCTACTAGGATACAAGAATCTGAACCAGGTATTTTGCAAATATGTGTTACAATCTTGCCAATCACCTACATTTACCGTTAGAAGTAGCGGGAGTAGAACCAGTAGCAGTAGCACCAGATGCATGGGAGATAAGAGTCACTTCACCGTTGCCATTGAATACCCAACCAGTAGCAGGTACAATTTCCACAACATCTGAATTGGAAAGTGATTGAGTTGTCGGTTTGATTGGGCGCTGCTGTTGTGATGTCAGATTTGACACACGAGTATCAGACCACAAGACATCAGGACTAAGGAAATCGTCCGGAGAAGGCGGTAACCCGCCACGTCCAGTGATAACAAATTTGCTTCCTTGTGCGTCGATTGTGCTAGCAATGGCAGAACAGCCAGTATTGACTAAATTTGAGGCATCAGCTAACACTATAGGCAGTTCCACTAATCCTAAGTCAAAGTTAGGTTCTTCTATCCTTCCAGCGAATGTATTTAGAAAAGGATTTTGCTGAGAAAATGCCGTAATGTCACTTGTTCGTAGCTGGCGTGGATCGAGTTTGGTTGGGTCAGTTGTTCCTAATAATTTCACTATGTCTGCTCCACTACGTAGCTGCAACCCGAAGATGTTAATGGCGTTGATATTAATAAACCCACCGTCACCGCTAAACGCATTGGCAGTAATGTCACTATTTTCATTAGGAACAGCAACGATGAAGCCATTGCGAGCATCAATAGTAATGTTACCACCATTACCTCCAGCATTTGCGGTACCTGCGGTAGTAGAAATTTGACTGTTCCGTCGTAGCACTAATAAGTCAGACACGCGCAATTGAATATTACCGCCATCCCCTGAGGTTGTTTCTCCTTGAATAAAACCATTATCCAAACGTAAGGAGTTAGCCTCAATATCAATATTGCCCGCTGCACCTAAGAGGGTGTTACTAGTATCGGTTGATTTAGAAGACGCGGATATGCTTGCATTACGTACAAATAACTGTCCATTAATCCTTAAATTAATATTTCCTCCTGTACCATTACCCCGATTTTCACTAGCAATTCCTCCGCCATCTATCTCCAACGAATTAGCTGTTAGCCTCAGTGTTCCCGCATCTCCTTGACCTTCGGTGTTGATTCCAATTCCTCCTCGATTTCGGAATACAATAGTGTCTGCATTGAGAATAATTTCCCCACCTTTGCCCGTTCCCCGAGTCACACTGCCCAAACCACTGTTTATACCAGGAATATCGTTTTCAAATAAAACGGATTTTGCCTCTACTTCAACTCTTCCTGCGTTACCTGTGGTCTGGTCATTAAAGGTACTCGTGGTAATATTGCTGCCATTTCTAAGTGTAAGTGTGTTAGTTTTAACTTTTATTTCGCCAGCGTTACCACTACTGCGAGTTTCACTGCTAATCCCAGCACCTTTTTCATTGCTTTCTATCAAAATGGAATCAGCAATAATGTTAATGCGTCCAGCATTACCTGTGCTATTCTCCCTAGCATCAGTAGAAACACCACTTTCTGATGCTCTCATTGAAAAAGAGGTGGTATTGATATTGATGGTGCCAGCATTACCCTGTCCTTCTGTATTACTACTGATTCCTCCTTGCTTTCCCTGGATGGCAACAGAGTCAGCAGTAATATTGATTGTTCCTGCATTACCCGTACTGTTACTCAAAGCATTGCTGCTAATACCACTCATATTTTCCACGGTAAGAGAACCAGTTTTCAAAGAGATGGTTCCGGCGTTACCCTGAGCTTCTGTGTCGCTTTTTATCCCACCTTGGTTGCTGACTTTAATAATATCAGCTGTGATGTTTACATCTCCAGCATTGCCACTATTCTTGGCAGTGCTGCCAATGCCGCTTTGGTTTTGAAGCAGAAGTCCACCTGTCTTAATGTTGACTGTACCAGCTTGACCCCGACCATTACTGTTACTATTAATACCACTGCTACCTAAGAGTGAAATTGAGTTAGCGCTAACAGTGATATCACCAGCTTTAGCATCGGAAGTCGTATTACTATCAATCCCCGTACTTTCCAAAGTAATTGCATCAGCAGTCAGAACAATGGGTGCAGCATTATTATTACTAGAATTATCACTTTTGATACCAGCACTTTTTAAAGAAAAAGTACCCCCTGCAGTTGCGGTAAACTGTCCTCCTGCGGTTTGAATTCCACCACTGCTGATGTTGATATTGCCCTGACCATTCCCATCGCTATCTGCAAGCAGTTGAATATTAAGAAAACCATTATTGGAATTGAGCCCAAAATTTTGTAAATTAATATCATTTGCGGCTTGAAGAGTCAAAGTCACCGGGCTTGCTGTCGATTTGGTGATACCGAACCCATCGGCAATGATATTACCATCTTGATTTCCAGTGCTGCCTGTACTAATGGTTACATTTGTTCCAGCATTCAATTGTGTTTCTATGTCTGGGATATTTACCACCGCATCATCCCCTGTGGCTGTGAATATGTTGCCATTATCACCACTGATGGTAGTATTTACCGTATCAGTGTAAGCTAAGGTGACATTGCGTGGGTCGAGTAACCAAGTTCCACCGAAACCAGAAGTTGCACTGGCGTCTACTTTAATACCTGTGATATCCAGAAACTTAGCACTCGATGTTTCAATCAAGCCTCCATTCCCAGACTGCGCCCCTCCTTTTGCCTGGAAACTACCATAGGCGCGGGTAGAGCGATCGCTCCAGACCACAATCTTACCACCATTGCCTTGAGTCTGGGCATTGGCTTGAATCGTCGCACTGGGACTGACATAGATTGCAGTGGCGTTGAGCAGTTCTCCTCGTCCTTGGTAATCTCCACCAAGCAAAACTTGACCCCCGCCACTATCTCCAGAAGCGTTGATGAGTGTCCCTGGATACACTCCTACTTGCTCTCCCAGTATTTTTACGCTACCTCCTACTTGACCAGAGACATCAATACTACCTGTGGCGATCGCAGTTCCTGGTTGATTCGGTACTGGTATTCCAGCTAATTCCACTGGCCAAGATGGGTTTGATGATATTGTCTCTCCACCTAATGTATGATTATTTACTTGATTTTCACCCAGAATTTTGAGACTCAAGACTGAGCCTGCTTGTCCAAACCGAGCTTCACCGACACCCGCTAGTGCTCCTAAAGTGACCTCACCCCCTGGTGCGCTCAGTTGTCCAGTGTTGATGATTTTGCTCCCCAGTAAAGTTAAGTTTTGTTGCGGACGAACCCTTAAGTTCCCTGCATTAACAATGGCACCACTTGTCCGGTTTCCAAACTGCAATCCCGATGGTACACTCATTGTTAACAACGGCGTAGCGCTGGGATTGCTCACATCCAATTGTGTCCCATCCGCAAACTTCAAACTAGAAGCACTACTTCCAATAAACGAACCCCCAATATCTAATCTGGCATTTGAACCAAAGATGATTCCATTGGGATTAATCAGAAACAAATTTGCTGTTCCCGAAGCTCGAATCAATCCATCAATATTAGAAATCGACCTACCTGTGACCCTGCTAATAATATTCTGTATGTCTAGAGTATTGTTAAATATTGCTTGTTTGCCAGTAGGAACGGAAAACTGTTGGAAGCTGTGAAACAAATTACTACCTGCTTGGCTTCCACCATTGATGTTGAAGGTGTTACCATCTGTCGTGACATTAGAATTTTGAGGAAGAGTATTATCTGGTACGACCTGAGCCCATAAGCTACTTGACCATAAAACTATTGCACTACAGATAACAATCCCCAATCCATGCAACCTGTATAAAGACTCTGCCCGTTCAGACATGACATTCTCCTTAAGAGTAGAAGCTACTGAATAACAGCAATCTAACATTGAGTCCAGTAGGTCTTTTGGTAATATAGTAATCTGAAATCATTCGTGAGATTATAGAAACCCGGTATCTTTGAGATACCGGGTTTCTGAGGCTCACTGGAGATCAGTATCTTCTCACAAATAGTTTATGATTGCTACATAATTTCTTGCACTAGTATACAAGAATCACCAACCACGTATTTCGCTCTTTTGAAGAGTTGCGCCAAGGGCGTCAGCAAAATCAGGGTGCAGAATTGTGCGAGATTTTGGGAGAGTCTCAAGATGGTGCGTTTGGTGAGACTTTTGATAGGCTGATAAAAAGCTAGCTGAAGCAATGGATTTAGTAATGGTTTTGACGATCCAGCAATACGCCAGATCCGTTATGCGTAATTTAGACAGAAGACTCGCCTGTAAAAACATCTGGTTGATCCTTCAATGTCTTTTGCACCTGTACCCCAAGCACTATTAATTTTGTTACCATTGACACTGACACAGCAAACCATAAAATATAATTGTCATGATAATACCATGCCACGAGCGCTAGGGGTAAAAATCCCAACATCGCTCCGCTTAATGAGGCGTTGCGTATTTCTACCCCTAAGGCTAAACCCGCAAAGTAGCCATCTAGTATCAGAGAAACTGACAACAATTCCAGCACGAAGAATAGCCAAGGAAGATAGTTTTTAATAAGCGAAGTTACCTCGTTGTGATTGGTTAATAACCCAAAAACTGTCTCAGGAAACAGGATACACACTAGGGCAATAATTAGTCCTAACTGTAAGCTGCTTCCTACCGTTACTTGCAATACGGGTAATAACCGCTCATTTGCTTGTTGTCCTTTAAACTTTCCGCTCAAAGTCTCCGCAGCAAATCCTATTCCCTCAAAAATGTAGACGGAAATCAAGAGTATTTGTAAGAGTAAGGCATTTTCAGCCAAGACAGTTGTCCCCATTGTAGAACTCAGAGCCGTGAAAACGGTCCAGACAAACACATTAGCTGAAGACCTAATGAAGAGATTACTATTGAGGGTCAAAGCCGCTTTAAAAGCATTAGCATTCCAAAACTTTTTGACTGCATGTGGAGCGTCCTTCCAGTCAGTTTTAAGACTTGCTAAAGTTATGCCTACCACTAACATGAGATACTGGCTTATTGTCTGGGAACAACCAGCCCCCGTGCTTGCCCAGTCCCAATGGACAATAAACAGGTAATCAAACGCAATATTAGCCACATTACACACCATCGACATCAGCAATACACAGCCACTCATCTCCCGTCCGAGAAACCACCCGATTATCACTAAATTGAGGACAACCGCAGGCGCTCCCCAGATTCGGGCATAGAAATAGTCAATACCTGATGCCTTAACTTCTGGAGTCGCACTCATGATGCCAAACCATAACTGTTGCAGAGGATATTGCAACAATAGAAACAGTCCGCCTATACCCAGTGCAATCAAACCATTTCGCAGTCCAACAAGTAGCATCTCCTCATGGTCATCCCGTCCCACCGCTTGCGCTGTCACTCCAGTGATTCCCATCCGTAAAAAGCTGATAATCGAATATATTACGCTAAATAGGGTGGCACAAAGAGTCACTCCTGCTAGATGATCGATTTTGCTCAGATGACCCAAGAACGCTATACTGATTGTCCCAGCCAGAGGCTCCATGATGTTGGAAAGCACATTGACGAATGCTAGTCGCGAAAAGCGAGGAAGGAAGTCGTATTGGTTTGGGAGAGTGATGTTCATGAAAGAAGTGCAAGCAAACTGTAAATAATTCTACACTGGTATTCTAACTAGTGAGTCGTCGCTTCGGCGATCGTTAATTATGAGCTGTGACAAATATATCCAGCTTCTTCCCTTTTGCTTGCTCTCCATGAATTGCCAAGATTGTAGTCAATACTGCAAGGGAAGCGCGACAATTAGAAAGCCGATTTCTCAACCAATACCTTGAGCAAAATGATATATCACAAAAATACGGCAAAATCACACGATGGTTGAAAAATAGGGATTTGATTTTGAGCTAAAAGCCTAGAAAGGCTTTTGATATTATTACAGTATCTTGTTGTTTTCGTATACAACAGACATTGTACTGATTCTCAAAGATTTAAAATAATTCAAAATATTCTCTTTGCTCCCAGTCAGTGACTTGCTTTAAATATTCCTCTGGAGACTGGTCAGCCACAGCTTCCAAAAAGCGGTTAATTTCACTCTGTTTCATTTTAATAATGAAGTTAATAAATTGCTCTCCCATTTTTTGGCGAAAAAGTGTACTTTGACTCAGATATGAAATGGCTTCTACCAAAGTTTGAGGTAAGGCTGGATTTTCTGTAGTATAAGGTTCTTCTGTTGGAGAACCTGGATCAATCTGGCAATCTATCCCATCCAACCCACAAATTAATTGTGATGCTATGTAAAGATAGGGGTTTGCTGCTGGTTCACCAACTCGGTTTTCAATACGAGTGCTGGGGTCATCAAAACCGCCTTGTAGTCTAATCATGACCCCTCGGTTTTCCAATCCCCATCCTATGCGGTCAGGAGCCAAGGAGAATGGTCTAAATCTTTTATAGCCGTTAATGGTCGGGTTTGTGAAAACACAAGCAGCATGGGCGTGTTTAAGAATTCCACCAACAAAATGCTTACCTAAATCTGATATAATAGCGTTGGGGTTCGTAGGAGTGAAAACATTCTCGCTTGTAGTTCGGTCGATCAGGGATTGGTGCAGGTGCCAGCCATTGGAACAAGAACCTTGTAGTGCATGACGAGACATAAACGATGCGATGTAACCTTGTTGACGGCAGATTCGTTTCGTGGCCATTCGGAACATCATCATTGTATCGGCAGCTTGCAATGCAGGCATCGGGTCAAAGGTAAATTCAAATTGACCAGCACCCCCTTCATTTTCCACACTTCTTAAAGGCAATCCCATTTCAACTAGGTTTTCTGCCAGAATCAGCAGTAAGTCGTGAATCTGAGGATTATGCGATTCCAACAAATATTGAAAGCTTTGCTCAATAGCGCTAACTTTAAGGGGTTGGCCAGGTTTTCCAAAAGTACCAACATCGGTAAGTTGTATGATTGGATCTGACAACTTTGCCAGATACCACTCAACTTCCAATCCAACAATATGCTCTAATCCTCTTTGGTGCAACTCTGCCAAAGATTGATGTAAAATGCCTCGACTCGAAAGAGGCATTGCTTGACCATTTTGAAAGTATTCGTCGCAAAGAATCAAGCCAGTCCGTTTTGCCCAAGGCACAATTCGGAAAGTATGAGGGTCAGGAACAATCACGAGATTTGGCGCACCTGTCATTTCAGGCATTTCTAAGCCACTACCACTCATAAAAGGGTTAAATACAAACTCACTCCCAGTATCTAATAAAAATGTACCTGTGCTAATTTGCATCCCATTTTCCAAAGCACTGAAAAACGCTTGGGGCAAAAGCGACTTACTGCGAACAATGCCATGTTGATCTGACCAAGCAGTGCGAATGAGCAATAGGTTATGTTCTTTGACAAGGGCTTTAATCTTTTGAGACTCTTCTTTTTGATGTTCTGTCCACAAATTATGTCGCTCAATAAATCCAGCTTTTTTCATATAAAACCTTCCGATATGTCTTGAAAAATAATGATTAACCTTCCTTCAACTGTTCGCATTCACTCCGATCATCGTTGAATGTTATGTAATAATAATTACAAATTTTAAAGAATAATTGACAGTATTAATACTTAAGCTTGAACGATGTATTAGAGTTTTTTGAAGTGCATAATATTACACTCACTATTTCTTATATAATAGTCTGGATAAAAATGCAAGGACAGTTAAGACAGTTAAGACATTTAAATTATTTAATGATAAGTGTAAATTAATTATGAGTTAACTATAAATTTAACTTATTAAATAAAAATGATTTGTGAAAAGAATCTTATTTAAACAACTTCAGTAGACCGAAAACTTTTGCGATCGCTCTACACCGATTCTCGGTTGGATGCAATACACTGTAGAGGGCGAACAACCGAAGCCCCTACATCCCACACCCTGTGGGGTGCGATCGCCCGTGCTCTAGTCAGCCATCCTAAGAGGATGTTTTAAAAGTCTTCTCGTCAGTAGCATGCACATTTTACATCCCCCTAAATCCCCCTTAAAAAGGGGGACCGTTAGAGATTTCCCCTGCTTTTTAAGGGGGGCTAGGGGGGATCAACCAGTGCTTAAAATTACAGCCAACCACTTTTCAAACATCCTCTTAGATAGCGAAAAAGAGAAACCGGGTTTGGTAAGCCTCAGCGACCCTGAACCGACAAGTATTGATACTACTCAGATAAGCAATTAGAAACCCGGTATCTCCAAGATACCGGGTTTGGTGGCTCCTCAGTTATTGTATCCCTTGCAGTATTGACAGGCGATCGCTTAACTCCAATATCGCCTAAAGCATTGATGCATAAATTCCAAACCCACCCCCTATAAGTCCACAGAGGCTGAAATCGAGATAACACGATTTCATAGTTGCAATCTGCAACGCTAACAGTCTCAACTATGTAATTTGTTCGACCATACTTATTCTATTCGAGGAGTAAATAACAATGCAAGTTAAAACCTTTAGCACCGAAGAACTTCAAGCTTGGTTAATTTCCAAAGTGTCCGAAGAGTTAGAACTGAATCCAGATGACATTGATATTCAAGAACCCTTTGCTGGCTATGGTCTCAATTCAATGACAGCAGTTAGCTTGTCAGGCGATCTAGAGAACCTGCTAGGTACAAAACTATCTGCTACTCTAGCATGGGACTACCCAACCATAGAAGCACTCGCGAATCATTTAAAAGAACTCATCGCGTAGCAAATAAGGGGGCGCAAAGAGAAATACCCACTCCACAATCATATCCTCTCTCTGCGCTCTCTGTTTCTGGTGCTAGTTCAAAAATTATTCATATAGCAATCCCAAATAATTTGTAAAAAGATTTTAGTTACTAAAACCCTAATCGCTTTTTCCCCATTAGCCATTAGCTATTAACTATTAGCCATTAGCCATTAGCCATTAGCCATTAGCTATTAACTTTTACATTTTATTTAGGACTCATCAATATAGGGATCGGTATCAAAAGAGGATTATACAGAAATGGAACCCATAGCAATTATCGGGATGAGTTGTCGTTTTCCCAAAGCAAAAGATAAAGAAGCTTTTTGGAACCTACTGCGTGATGGTGTAGATGGAATCTCCGAAATTCCATCAGAACGTTCAAGTTTGCATGCTTTCTACCACCCAAACCCTAAAGAACCGGGTAAAATGAATGCTCGTTGGGGTGGTTTTCTAGAAGAGATAGATAAGTTTGATGCTCACTTTTTCGGAACACCCAAGCGGGAAGCAGCTGCTATGGACCCCCAGCAACGGTTATTGCTGGAAACATCTTGGGAGGCTTTGGAAGACGCAGGGATTGCACCAGAACGTCTCTCTGGTTCGCGCACTGGTGTATTTGTTGGTATCATGTGGAATGATTACGCTCAGTTGCAGATGAGAAATCCAGCTGCTATTGATGCTTATACTGGTTCTGGTAATGGCTTTTTTATGACAGCCAACCGCTTGTCCTATAGATATAATTTCCAAGGACCAAGTATGGCTATTGACACAGGCTGTTCTTCTTCACTTGTCGCAGTCCATCTGGCTTGTGAAAGCTTGCGACGAGGAGAGTCTAACCTCGCATTGGCTTCTGGTGTCAATCTTATCCTTGAACCGGGAGTAAGTATATTTTATACTAAAGCTGGGCTGACAGCTTCTGATGGTCGTTGCAAAAGCTTTGATTCTCGTGCTAATGGTATTGTTCGGGGTGAAGGTGTTGGGGTTGTCGTTCTCAAGCGACTCTCACAAGCTCTGAATGATGGCGATCGCATTTATGCTGTTATCCGAGGTAGCGCAGTTAACCATGATGGATTAACAAATGGTGTCACCGCTCCTTCTCAATGGGCGCAGGAATCTTTGCTGCGGGAAGTTTACCAAAACTCTACAGTTTCTCCGGGTCAAGTTCAATATGTCGAAACCCACGGTACCGGGACGTTGTTGGGTGACCCCATTGAAGCTAAAGCTTTGGGCTCAGTTATTGGTATTGGTCGTTCCGCTGAGAGTCCTTGTGTGATTGGTTCGGTGAAGACGAACATCGGACATTTGGAGGGAGCGGCTGGAATTGCTGCTCTCATCAAAGTAGCTCTATCTCTCAAAAACCAACAAATTCCACCAAATCTCCATTTCCAAGAACCCAATCCTCATATTCCTTTTGATACCCTCCCCTTACAAGTTCAGCAAACCTTAAGTCATTGGTCCGATCGCCCCAGTGTAGGACTAGCTGGAGTCAGTTCCTTTGGTTTGGGGGGAACTAACGCCCATGTGGTATTGCAAGAAGCACTTCCTAACTCTACAGTCGCTAATTATATAGAACGTCCTCTACATATTCTGACTCTATCAGCGAAAACGGAAAATGCTTTAGTAGACTTAGCGAGTCGTTATGAGGCGTTCTTAGCAAAGAATCCGGGGGTGTCACTGACAGATATCTGCTTCACCGCAAATACTGGGCGATCGCACTTTGCTCACCGTCTCGCCCTGACTGTAGATTCTACTGATACACTACACTCAAAATTGAGCGCTTTTGCTACAAATAAAGAAACCTCCGGGGTGACTTTTGGTCAAGTCCGTGGTAAGAAACAGCCTAAAATTGCGTTCTTATTTACTGGTCAAGGTTCTCAGTATATTGGGATGGGACGCCAGCTTTACGATACCCAACCAACTTTCCGCGAAGCTTTAGATCGTTGCGATGAGCTACTGCGTCCTTACCTTGAAAAGCCACTATTAGAAGTCCTGTATCCCGAACCAGGAACAGATTCACCCCTCGACCAAACAGCTTACACCCAACCTGCACTTTTTGCTCTAGAATATGCTTTAGCACAATTATGGCTGTCATGGGGTATCAAACCTCAAGCTGTTATGGGTCATAGTTTAGGAGAGTACGTTGCTGCTTGTATTGCAGGTGTGTTCAGCTTGGAAGATGGTATCAAATTGATTGCTAAACGCGCTCAGTTGATGCAGAGTTTACCCGCTGGTGGTGAAATGGCGGTGTTGTTTACCACAGAAGAACGGGTGACAGCGGCGATCGCGCCCTACGCAGGACAGCTTTCTATCGCTGGAATCAACGGTTCCGAGAATATTGTAATTTCCGGTACACGGGAGTCAGTACAGGCGGTAGTTCAACAAATGGCGTCGGAAGGTATCAAAGTTACACAATTGAATGTGTCTCACGCCTTCCACTCTCCCTTAATGGAACCAATACTTGATGAATTCGAGCAGACTGCGACTCAGATAAAATATTCTGCTCCACAAATTCCTTTGATTTCTAACTTGACTGGAGAAGCGATCGCACCAGAAGAGGTGACAGCACCAAGTTACTGGCGTCGCCATCTGCGAGGAGCAGTGAGATTTTATACAGGTATCAAGACACTCCATCAGCAGGGCTATGAAGTTTTTGTTGAGATAGGACCATCTCCAACACTCTCAGGAATGGGACGACGATGCTTAAGCGAAGGGACAGGAGTTTGGCTACCCTCACTCAAGAAAGGACAGCCAGATTGGCAATTTTTACTTGAGAGTTTAAAATCAATATACATTCGTGGTGTCGAAGTCAACTGGTCGGGATTCGACCGGGATTACGCAAGACGAAAAGTCTCTCTACCAACCTATGCTTTCCAACGCGAAAGTTTTTGGTCACCTATGGAATTCGGGGAAAACGTTCTTCCGAGTCTTGCTGAAGAAAAAGTGGCTCATCCTGTTGTTAATTCTTCAGAGTTATTCTATCAATGGCAATGGCGTCCAGAATCCCCAGTTCCATCAGAAGAAATGACCCCTGGGGCGATTTTGATATTAAGCGATCGCCACAATCTTGGTGAATCTTTAGGAGGAATGTTTGCTCCTGACAAATATCCAACCTACTTTGTGACTCCTGGTACAAGTTTCCAGAAAACGAGCGATCGTCATTTCACCGTCAATCCTGAATCACCTGACGACTACGAAAAAGTCCTTCAATCTATTCAAGAAGATGGTTTAAAAGTCACTGCTCTTATCCATCTTTGGAACTACAGCAACTCGGAAGCACCCGTAACACAATTATTAGACAGCGACAAACTGCTACATGAAAGTGTTTACAGCGTCCTGTTTTCAGCACAAGCACTCGCAAAGGGTTACGCACATCACCCCGTCCGTTTATTCTTAGTCACCCAAAACGCCTACGCAACCCGTACAGATGAAACTGTTTGTGGCTTGCATCAATCTATGGCTGCTACCTTCGCTCTTATACTAGATCAAGAAAATTCTCACATCAAAACCCAGGTAGTAGATATCATATCAAAAGGAACACCACCAGAAAAACTAGCTGAGTCTTTATTCCAACAAATGAAGACAGAACCTTCTGATGAAGGTATTGTAGCTTTACGCAATGGACAACGGCTAGTTCGGAGTTTACAAAAAATCAATCTTTTCCCCGTATCAAATAATACTCCTCTTCTCAAACAAGGAGAAACCTGTCTGATTACTGGGGGAACGAGTGCTGTAGGTATAGAAATTGCCATATCCTTAGCTCGTCAAGCACCTATTAACCTTGTATTGACTGGAAGACATCCACTTCCTCCCAGAGAACAATGGGGTGATTCTGCAAATGATTCCGCAACAAAACAGCGTATCCAAGCTATCGAGCAATTGGAGCAATTAGGTGCTACTGTCATGTACCAAGCTGTGGATGTTACTGATGTAGACGGTATGCACAGTTTAATGGAAAACATCCGCAACCGTTTCGGGAATTTACACGGAGTTATCCACGCCGCAGGTGTTCAAGATAACCATACATTCAAACTCCTGCAAAAGACACCTGATAAGGTGAGACGAGTCTTAGCTCCTAAAGTTCAAGGAACTATCCTGCTAGATAATCTGACACAAAATGAACCCCTAAAATTCTTCATTGTCACATCCTCCGCTGCTGCGTCAAAAACAGAATGGGGAGCTAACTTAGGAGATTATGCAGCTGCTAATGTTTTCCTTGATAGTTATGCAACTTACCGATCGCAACGGGGAGCACCAGGGCGATCGCTTGCGGTCAACTTCTCCCTATGGCGCGACAAGGGGATGACAAACATAGGTGGAGCAGCACTGGTTGCTGTGGCGAAAGCGAAAGGGTTGAACACACTAGAACCGGAAGACGCTGTTAATGCTTTCATCACAGCTGCGTCTAGTGAGAGCGACCCAGTCATTCACATTATAGACCTCATTAAGAACAGCACACCCGCAAAACCCAAGACATCGCTCACACAACCTGTCGTCACAAATATCCCGACTCCTCAACCTCAAAATATACGTCCTTTAATTAAGGATATCTTATACAAGTATCTTTCTATCCCGAAAGACCAGGTAGAAGGACACCGCACTTTTGACGAACTAGGACTCGATTCCGTTGGTGCGATCGAAGCTGTCAGAGAACTGAGCGAAGCTCTTAGTACAGATATACCTCCCACAGTCCTGTTCGAGTATCAAACACCCAACGACCTAACAGATTATCTAGAAAGCAAATACGCCAGTACCCTACGCCCCAATTCCTCCACCCCACACCCCACACC
>JAWQFQ010000021.1:31810-71715 GCA_035967975.1 Scytonema sp. PMC 1070.18 | reverse complement strand
CCCTGTTCCCGATTCAGTATCTGTTAATTTAGCATAACAAGTACTGAAGAACCAATTATTTAAACTTTCAGCAATAGATGGGTGTTCTGAGTCAAATATTGTTTGACGAATTGTGAAAGCACGTTGATAATTTTTCAATGCTTCTGAGTAGTTTCCTTGCTCTTGATATAAAATCGCCAAATTATTGAGAGTAAGAGCTACTTGAGGATGGTTTGGTACTAATACCTTCTCGTTAATTGCTAGAGCTTGCTGATAGTGTTTAATTGCATCTGAGTACCTTCCTTGTATTTGGTAAGAAAAAGCCAAATTATTCAGGCTAAGAGCAACATCTGGGTGTTCAATACCTAGTATCTTTTCTTTAATCTTTAAAGCACGTTCAAATAGAGATAATGATTCTGTATAATTACCTTGCTCTTGGTATAAATTAGCTAAATTTCCAAGATAGCTAGCATATTCAGGATGCTTAGTACCAAAGGATTTTGCAAATATTTTTCCAGAGCGTTGGTAAAGCTCTAATGCTTCTTGATATTTTCCCGCTTTTTTATAAACCAAAGCTAAACTGTTGATAATTATAGCAACTTGAGGGTGTTCAGTTCCAAATTGATTTTCACTTATTGTTTGCGCTTTTTTATATAATTGAATTGCTTCTTGATACTTTCCCTGGTTTTGATATAAACCAGCCAAATTTCGGAGAGATGCTGCAAAATTTTCAGCGCTATAGCTGAGATATGCTGCATCCTCTAAAAGTTTTGCGTTTGCTGCTTTTACATATCGTTTCTCAGCTATTATCAAAGAACGCTTATATAGTTCTTCTGCTTTCTGGTAATTTCCTAATTGTTCATAAGAGTTCGCAAAATTAATCAAATTTTTAACTACCTGTGAACTTTCACTACCCCAGGTTTGTTCTGCTATTTTCAAGGCTTTTTCATAAAGAATAATTGCTTCTTTATCATTTCCTAAATAACTATAGACAAGAGCGATGTTATTCAGAACGCTAGAATATTTATCTATTGGAGAATTAGGATTATTTTCATAAATTTTTCGAGCGCGTTCATAATACTTTAAGGCTTCTTTATATTTAGCTAAATTTGTATAAACATTACCAACAAAATTAAGGCTCATTACCACATCTGGATGTTCAGAACCAAGATTTTTTTCTCTGATTTCTAAAAGACGTTGATAATAGGATAATGCTTGTTCGTATTTACCGCGATCGCGGTACAAATTTGCTAAATGAAAGACATTATCTACAATTTTAATACTATCTTGACCATGTAACTCAGAATTTATTGCTAAAGCCCGTTGAAAAAATGTTTCAGCCTGAGCGTAGTTTTTTTGTAATTCGTTTAGCTGTCCGAGACTGAGAAGCATTGCTGCTTCGCGTTCTTTTTGATTGGGTATTTTTTCATAAAGTGTCAAAGCTTCCTGACAACTATCTATTGCTTGTTTATACTGTGTCATTAGAGTATAAGTATCGCAAAGAGCGCCAAGATTACCAGCTATATCTTTAGGTTCTTTTAATTGTCGAGCAATAGCTAAAGCTTGCTGATAATATTCTAATGCTTTAGGGTAATCTTTTAATTGAGTTCTGTAAATACCTCCTATTAAAGATAAAATTGTTTCTTGTGACGTAGTTTTCTTAAGTTCTTGATAGATTACTAATGCTTTATTCAAATAATCCAAGGCGAGTTTTGATTTTTGCTGTTCATAATAACTTAAACCAGTGACAACTAAAATTTCAGCTTCAGCTTCGCGGTTTTTGAGTTTTTGATGAATGGGTAAAGCCTGCTGAAAATATTCTATTGCTTGGGGATATTGTTTTAACTTGTGGTGAGATAATCCCATTTGATTGAGTATCAAAGCTTCTTCAGAAAGATTTCCACCTTTTTTGATGATTGTTAATGCACTTTGATAAAATTCAAGGGCTTTATCTTCTTGATTCAAACCTTGATAAACGAAACCGTTGAGGGTTAAAGCTAGCGCTTCTGCACGAATATTTTTGACTTGACGACTAAGTTGTAAAGCTTGTTTGAGTAATTCTAAACCTGCTTCGGTTTTACCTAAAGCTCTATTTACTAAACCTAATAAAGCAATAGTTTCAGGTTCATAAAAACTATCTTTAATCTGCTGTCGAATTTTTAAAGATTCTTGTAGAGGTTCTACTGCTTCTGGGAATTTACCTTGAGCGATATAAACCACACTAATATTAGTTAGTGTCTCACCTTCCCCTTTCTTATCTTTTGTTTCTCGGCGTATACTCAAAGCTTGTTGAAATGTGTCTAATGCTTTTGAATATTCTTTTAATCCCTGATAATTTTCACCCAGATTATCTAATACATTACCTTCACCTTGGCGATTCTTCAGCTTTTGATAAATAGCTAACGCTGGAGTTAATGCTTTCTGCGCTTCTGGATATTCGCCTAAGGAGTTATAAACTTCACCCAAATAATTTAATGCTTCTGCTTCACCTAGAGAATCTTGTTGTTTTTGTCGCCGTACTAAAACTTGTTGAAAAGTTTTCTCTGCATCTCTGAGTTTATATTCGCGTAGCTGTGTGATTCCTGCTTGCAATAATTTATCTGTAGATATTGCTTGAGGAGTAGAGGGAATTGAGTTTTGAGTAATAATTTCTTGTTTTGAGGAAAAAGCTGCTTTGGGTATTCCACTTAATAAAAGTGTAAGGCTAATAAATGTACCTAAGCGTAGAATCAACAAGTTCAATTTAGCGTTGAGGTTCACTGATTTTTTAGCAGATGATATAGTTTGCATGAATTTGTGATTGTCAATGGTTATTAAAATTTGTCTCTTTTATGCGGGTTGGTGATGTATATTTCTAGCTTTTGGGAGGATATGCCAAAATTGAGGCTAAAATTTAGCAGAAGTCCAATCACCAGAAGGGATAAAAGCAGCCCAGTAAAATGGATGTTGGTATTTTTGGGACTTCAACATTTCTAATTGCGTCTGTCGTAAGGCTTGAGAACGCCCTTCATTTTTGATTAATCTTCCGTAATATTTCACCATCAGTTCTTTAGTTCCCAAATCATCAACACTCCAGAGACTAATTAACTGACTTTGAGCACCCGCCATCACAAAAGCACGACGCAAACCATATACCCCTTCGCCATTGGTTGCTTTACCAACACCAGTCTGACAGGCGGAAAGCAATACGGTTCGGTGAAGGACTAAGCAGTGTTGACTACAAAGAAAGTGAGTCCAGACCTCCAATAACTCACTCTTACCAAATCGGGAGTCAAGTTTGCTTACCTCTGCGTGCCAGCAATTCCAAAGCATCGACAAAAAAGGAATTTTATGATTATATATATTTAAGGAGTAATATACTCTGAATACAGAACAAAAGGTATTAGAAGTTAGTGCAGCACAAATTACCAAATCTTTGTTATCAGATTTAGAAGAACTATCAAGATGTGCAGGAGAGCCTTATTCTGCAGTTTTTGCGGACAGCATAATACGGAAAATGCGTGAGATGGTAGATAAATGTATGGGTGACCCATATACAGAAGTAGTGGTAGCGCTACATGATGCATTAGCACATCAAAATCGCTGGCTTGATTATACTGCAGAACAGTATCAAGGTGCTTATAATTTATTCTTAGATTTAGTTAATCAGGGAAAAATTGATAATACAGAAGTTGAAAACTCAATTATAGCTTTAGAAAAGCTAGGTTTTAATACCCTACCTTTTAGCATCAATTTTGACGACAACTCTCAAGAAGAGTTAGACTTCTAAAGATTATGTCAGATAAATTAATTGAAGAAAGACAAGATAAGGAGCGTTTTTTAGATACCTCAGTTGTTCGTTCATTATTACTGGCTACACAAATCTACCAAAATTATTTAAATGCTCTCATTGGCAACCAACAGCTTTAGCTAAAAGCAATCATATCGTTGGTGCTCAAAGTCAATTGATTAGTCTTTGGGATGTATATGTCTGTTGTGTACCATAGTAATTTTTAGCAGGTCTTGTGAACAGCTTATAATTGTCATTATTCAGTTTTCCGCTTCCTTTCGGGTAAGATAGCGATGCCATACAGTATTTCGGCTTGTGTAATTGTTGTAGTAAACAAACTCGTCACTGGTTGCCCTGCTGCCCAATTGCGAACTGTTGTAGACCCAGTAGATTTCATTAACTCTGACAATACATTAGTATCAAGAATAATCATCATTCATTCATTGGGTGCAGGACGCATAGGTTCTCTTTTTACTTCTCCTAGTTCTATTTCTCCCAAGTGGGTAAAGCGTTTTGCTATCTTGCTTACAATATTTCCAGGTGGTTTTTGATTTTCTATTAAAGCAAGGCGGAGAATTTCTTTTGCTTCTTCCTCTAGGGAACGACCATTCTTTGAAGCTCGTTGCTGCAAGAGGTTTTTAATATTATCGTCAATGTTAGAAATGGTAATATCTGTCACAGTAAGCCAATAGGGGGTAATGTGTTTAAATATTTAGTAGTTATATTTTAGTTTAAAACGCCCTAGGAGATTTTCAATATTTTTGCTTACCTGATGACGTAAACCTGGTGTCACCTTGATTCCGCGATTTTCTCCAGCTAAATCAAGAGTATCGGTAATTTCTATTTTTTCGTCAGTTAAAAAGAACCCGTGAGTAGCGATATGGAGAATACTAGGCGAGCGCACTTGTTTCAGGGCGTATAATTTTGTTTTTGGCGTTCCGAACCAATGCCAAGGATAAGATTGAGATTGCGAAAGCTTGTTGAAAATATTCTATTGCTTGGGGATATTGTTTTAACTTAATGTTATCCAAGCAATTACTTGCTTATACATCAGAAAAACTTGAGCCAGCAAAAAATAGTAATGCGTTAATAGAGGTAATTTGTAATGCGGAAGAAAAAATCAGCAATTCTTGAAGCAGTTCATGAGACAGCAGAAGACCTACACAAAGCTGGGCTAATGAACCAAACTACATTGCGCGAATTTGAACACTTATGCCTACGTCCTATTGAGCCTCTAGAACCATTACAAATTAGAGAAATACGGGAATCATCTCAAGTCAGTCAAGCTGTTTTTGCACGTATTTTGAATATAAGTCCTTCAACAGTTCAAAAATGGGAAATAGGACAAAAGCGTCCTAGCGGAGCATCTCTTAAGCTACTGCACTTGGTCAAGAATCGTGGGTTAAACAGTGTGCTGTATTAAAATGGTTAACGCCTACAATTCATAAGTTCCAAGCTATCGAATACCTCTTTTACTGTTTTCGATTGCTCGCTCTATTTTTGTGAGCATCATAGCTGCTGCAATCATGATAAGATTTACTCTGACTCCCCAATAAGAGTAAAAGCAGCCCATTGAGATGGACTAAAATATTTTTTCTTCCTCGTTGGGCGAAAAACCCGGTTTCTATCGTAGAAAAGACTAATTTTTCGTTAAGCAAACACAGAAGAAACCGGGTTTTTGGGAGTTGACATAAGCTCAATCGTGAGCCAAAAGCTAGTAAGTCCTGGCAAAAGCATCAAAAACAATTTTTAAGCCGTGGGAATTTCTTTCAATACATTTAATGCTTGTTCCGCAGCTTCAGGGTTTCCTTGTTTTTGATAAAGTTCCGCAGCTTTTTGTAAATCAGATTTGGCTTCATCTGTTTGAGCTAAATTCGCTAAAGCGATACCTCGCCAAAAATAAGCGTGAGCAAATTCTGGTTCCATTTTGATGGTTTGCTCAAAATCTGCAAGCGAGTCGCGATATTTTTCTAGTTGAACGCGAGCAAATCCTCTGCCAAAGTAAGGATAAGCGGAACTAGGGTCAATACGTATCGCTTGCTCAAAATCTGCAATTGCTGTCTGATATTCTCCTAATTGGGTGTAAGTAAATCCTCGAAAGAAGTAAGCTGCAAAGTTATGTGCATCAATTTTTAAGACGGCATTACAACCTTCGAGTGCTTTTTGAAAATCTCCTTTATCTAAATGTTGTGATATTTGAGTTAATAACGCATCTACATTATTAGCATTACGAGCTTTGGGAGAAGAATTGAGTTGGGACAGTGGTTCGATTTTAGGTAGTTTTAACTGGGGCTTCAATTTAGTATTTGCCTGTGTCACAAGCAATGCATTAGAATCGCTTAGGCTACCCGCAAAAGTTTTGGGAATAAAAAGCATTGTTCCGACAACTGCGATGACTGCTGCTAATTTTAAGCTTTTCATTTTGTCTACTCCTTGATATTTGTTGATGTTGGGTTAATGTTAGATGAATGAAGTTTTACTAAGATAAATAAATGCACCCGTTAAAATTATGTTTTGCTCGCTCACAGGGATATGTATTTCTAGAGGAAAACAGGATATGCCAAAATGTATCTCTCTTTAACTAAAATTTTTAAAACCGATAGCCCACACCAGCTTTCCAAAGTGTTCCTCCCCCATTAGTGAAATAAGTTGCATCAGCATACAGCACGACATCTTTGCTAATTGCACCTTCTGCACCACCTTGCAATACTGCTCCTGTACCGAAGGAAACTGAGGAAACGCTATCGTTTACAGTCAGCGCAGAACCACCGACTCCTGCATAAATATTTACGTCTTTTGCCACACCAAAGTCATAGGTAACTGTAGGGATCGCTAGAGTTGCACAGACATCACTTTCACAAGCACCTGTTACAGTAGCACGGATAGAAATTGGTGAATTTTTCAAGTCAATACGTCCTGTCACCGCAGGTAGAACACCACTTCCATCTCCGTTAATTCCCACTCCGATATAGCTTCCATCCATTCCAGTTGCACCACTTGCTGATTGAGTTGAAAATAAAATTGGAATGCAAGCGATCGCAGAAGCCGCAAAAATAGTTCCTAGAGATTTGAGAGCCTTCATTATTGTATACTCCTTAATATTTGCGATGAGAAAAGTTCTAAGAAGACAAATGATTAAACCTGTTAAAATACATGAATTACAGGTTATTTCTGACTTGAGGTGATTCCTCTTTGCCCGCTCGTATTTATATATTTCTGAGGTTTGAGAGGATATGCCAAAATTGGAGACTTTTTTGGAAATTATTTGTAAGCTAACTAGACATCTCCACAAATTAAATGTGCATTACCCGAAAACCTTGGTAGGGGCGAACGGCCGTTTGCCCCTACATCTTTTCCGGAGATGTCTACTGATAAATTAGCTCAAAATGCTTATAGAATAAGGCTTGAGGCTCTTTAAGAATTTTAGGAAAGATTTTCTTTCAACAAAGTTTTTTATATATCTTGAAAATCTGGACTGCGAACACACAGAAAAACATAAAAATACCCAGATAATTTATCTAAGTATCTTCTAAAAAACTTGCATATTTTTGGCAAAAATTTATTAACTCACAACCTCAAATGGAATCGACATTACAGCTAACTTCGTAGTATCAATACCACGTTCTCCATCAGGAAGTTGGATATTATCAGCACTAATTCCACTGCGAGTGCTTCTATCTAAGTCATCAAGCAAGTTATTAGTTAAGCCTAAAAATTGGTCTCCGGTTGCTGTTATCAGGCTGCGTTTACCAGCTTGTCCTTGGGCATCTGCGATCGCTTGTAGTTGATCGAGTAAATCCCGTAATGGTGTTGTGCTGGCGATGATAAGTATTTCGGAAAAACCGAGTGGTTCACCAATATTTATCTTCGTTTTCGGATGTTCGGGTTTGGGAATTAATACTTTACTTGCTGGTTCGATTGATGCGGCTAATATGGGTTCTTCCGACCAATCATAGGGGAAGAGAACCGCCATGTCTCCGGCGCTATCTATGCCTAAAATACTGACATAAAGAGGTACTGATTCTTGATTATGAACCTGGAAGGCAATTTTCGTGTTCAAGGGTAATTTTGGTATACCCGAATCGTCAATATTTACTGGCTTGGTTGGTGTTGATTGGTTTCCAGTTCCATTATTTAGCTTAGCTCCACGAGGAGTAAAAGTCTCAGCGAGGGGTTTTTGACTGTCAGCAATAGTCATGGAAACAGAAATATTGATTTTTGATGTATTTTTGTTACCAAGGATATTTTTGACCATTCTAGCAGCCCAGAATGATGTCAGTTTTGGTTGTAAGCGTTTAACTGCGGCATTTACTGTTTCTTCGGTATCGTCAAAGGAGTTAACAATAATTGCATCTAAGGTGGGTGTAAATAAACCAAAGCTACCCACCGCAGGTAAATTAGGTATGTTTTGTTTCCGTAATTCCTGATATTTAGTTTGAGTCATGCGAGCAAATATATACTGCACTTCCTTTTGTCGTAGGGGTAAGGCTTCGATACTGGGTATTGCTTCTAGTGCTTGTTTCGCTTGGGCAATAGTACTACTGTCGAGAGAACTATCATCAAGTCCGATTTTTAAAGTGATATTTTTGGGGATAGTACGGATACGTTCTTGTAAAAGGGTTCCTTTTGCTAATGGGGTTTGTGTGCGTGTGGTTTCGAGTAATTTACCTTTAGCAAATAATCCCTGACGGGATTCAATTTGTACTTGTCCCCGTGGTTCTCCTTTTTCATCGACAACTGTTAAAATTGCGCTTTTGTTAAAAGCTTCTAGACTTTGGGATTCGATTCCACCCAACCATAAATTTACTTGGTTGCCATTAACACCCGTGACTACGGCTTCTGCGGGTATTGGTTTAGGTGGTAAAAAGTATAACGAGGATTTGGGATTTTTGATATTGGCTTCTATTTCTGCTTCTTGAAAACCACCTGTTTTAAATGCCATGTTGAGAGCATTCTTGCTCGTATTAGCAAAGGTTCTGGCAAAAGGTTCATTTCTATTTAGCTGCCACAAATATTGAGTTAAAGCATAAGTAAAAGCTCCAGCACTAAAGTCACTAAATTGACCATCTATAGCAAATTGATCGCGTTTAGCAGCTGTAATTACAATACCTTTAGCAACGTTTTGGCGGCGTTTGTTGATAAATTCTTCTTGTGAAAGTTTGGTTCTCGCTAATAATTGGCGCTGTTCCTCACATTCTGCGGGACTTGGTAAGAAATCACTGCCACCATCGCGGGAACGAACAGCAAAATTTCCCCGTTTTGTCCCCCCTGAGTGACAGGAATCTAATACTACGGTGACGTTTTCGGTTTGCAATGCATACATGAGTAAAAACAGGGTGTGTCCCATAATATCTTGTACCACACCACCATTGGGCGGCAAGGAACTATCAACGGGGACAATTGTACCGTTAAGTCCATCGGGCATATCTTTGTCTTTATCTTTGACCCGCGAACCATGTCCAGAAAAATGGAATACCACTACATTACCGGGTTTGGCTTGCTTGATGAGATGTTCGTTGAATGCTTGTAAAATGCCTTGGCGTGTGGCTTGTGCGTCGGTTAAAGTCAGGATATCTTTGGGATTAAAACCAAAGCGGTTGGTTAGTAACTCCTGCTGTAAAGAAACGTCGGTTAGGCAACCTTGTAGAGGGTTTATGCCGTTTTTATATTCGTTAATTCCTACAAGTAATGCCAGTTTGCGGGGCGTGTCTTGTGCTAGAGCTTTTGCGTAACGTTCTCCTTGACGCATGATGTCTAACTGGATGACACCCATTGTGGCTAAAGCAGAACCAGCGAATTGAATAAATTGACGACGTTTGATGTAGGACATGGTGATTTGGGAGTTGGGATTTTAGATTGTTTGGTTATTTGTATTTCTGGGGGTGTGGGAGGATATGCCAGTTTTGACCTCTCTCCATAGCTTGCTTCCCGCAGGGTACCTCTCTTCTGCAAGGAGAGAGGCTTAAAATTCCCCATTCCCTTGCAGGGAATGGGTTAGGGGGTTACGTTACTAAGATTCACCGATGAGGGTAAAAGCTGCCCATTGTGATGGACTTGAATATTTTTTCTTGGTATCAAGCATGGCTTGTCTTAAAGCTGTAGCTTTATCCATTTTTTGTTGCAAATTTTGATAAAACTCGGTCATTAAAAATGCAGTGGAACCATCATCAACTGACCAGAGAGAGACGATGACACTGGGTACTCCTGCACTGATAAAAGAGCGAGATAAACCGATAACACCATCTCCTGTAATCTTTCCTCTACCTGTGTCGCAAGCACTGAGAACTACTAAATTGGCTTTGAGTTCCAAGTCAAAAATTTCTTCTGCGGTTAGGAGTCCATCGCGTTTTTGCTCTTCTTTGGTGAGAGGAGATGAGATGGAGTTAGGATTTTCTGGTGTTAGAGCAATGGAACTATCCAAACCGCGAATATCATCAAATAATCCGTGGGTAGCAAAGTGAATAATTTGTGCTTGGGGTAAGCGTTGGACTACGGTAGATTCTCTGGCTTGTTTGCCAATTAAGGGTTGAATTTTAAATAAATTAGCAATTTCTTTAGCTTCTTTTTCTGCGTAAGGTAAAGGTGGTAACTTTTGTGGAAGACCGCCTACATTTAGCGGTGTTTTCGGCATGATTGGATTACCCACTATCAGCATAGTATTAGTTTGTAAGGGTTGCTTTCCAAGCTTTTGAAGTTGTTTTTTAGTTAAATCTAAAACTTGAATTGAAGGAGATGTGAGGATGGTATGTTTATCTATCAGGTATTTGCCTTTTTCATCTTGTAATGCAGGGAAGGGAACTAGGAATAATGAGCTTTGCGGGATGAATACTACTTTGTCAGTTTCTTTTTTGGGTAACAGGTCAGCGATAGGTGAAATTAATATTTGGTGGAGTTTTTGTAAGCGTTTTTTCTGGTTTTCTGGATTTAGTGGAGGTGGATCTTCTAATTTAGCTCCTCTGACACCAATTGAGCGACGGCTGATTTTAACTAATTGCTCTAAATTGGTATTTTCTTTTTGCCATAGGGGTTTAAGGTCGGCTTTGCGGAAGATGACTTCTCCAGTGGGTTTGATGACCCAGATATATAGTTCTGATTCTTGAAATTGTTGTTTACCCGCGACTTTAAAATTATCATAAATAATTGAATATTGAACGAGGGTGGAATTTTGTGCCTTCGCAATTTGTTTAATTTCTTCTATATTGGGCGGTTTAGGGAATTGTTCCTGCGGATTAGCAGATAAGCGGGAAGTAAGTAGTTCCACAAAAGCGCGTCCCCGTCCTCGTTCGGATATTTCTAAAGCCGCATCGGTTTGATTTTGGGCAATCAGGACTTGTTGTAAAATGCGATAGGTGCTGCTTTGGGTATCGAAAAATAAGACTTTTTCATTATCCTTTAATTCCCGACCCCGTAGAGATTCATAAACTTTTATGCCTTCTGTGAGGGTACTTTTAGCTAAAGTGAGTTTTCCTTGTTTGTAGTAAGTAAGCCCTAAATTGTTTAGTGATTGACCCTGACCTTGACGGTCTTTAATTTCCCGTGCGATCGCCAAGTATTGTTGATGGTAGTCAATGGCTTTAAGGTAGTTTCTCAAGTCATGGTAGGCAAGACCAATATTTCCCAGTGCAGCACCTTCACCTAAACGGTCTTTAATTTCCCGTGCGATTTTCAACCTTTGTTGTTGGTAGTCAATGGCTTTGGGGTAGTCTTTTAAGGAACGGTAGGCAATACCGAGATTTCCTAGTGCATTACCCTCACCTCTACGGTCTTTAATTTCCTGGGCGATCGCCAAGTATTGTTGATAGTAGTAAATGGCTTTGGGGTAGTCTTTTAAGGAATGGTAGGCAATACCGAGACTTCCGAGTGCATTACCCTCACCTCTACGGTCTTTAATTTCCCGTAATATAGTCAAGCTTTGTTGATGGTAGTCAATGGCTTTGGGGTAGTCTCCCAAGGAGTTGTAGACATTACCGAGATTTCCCAGTGATTTACCCTCACCTAAACGGTCTTTAATTTCCCGTAATATAGTCAAGCTTTGTTGATGGTAGTCAATGGCTTTGGGGTAGTCTCCCAAAGAATGGTAGGCAAGACCGAGATTTCCTAGTGATTGACCCTCACCTCTACGGTCTTTAATTTCCCGTAATATAGTCAAGCTTTGTTGATGGTAGTCAATGGCTTTGGGGTAGTCTCCCAAGGAATCGTAGACAAGACCGAGATTTCCCAATGATTGACCCTCACCTTGACGGTCTTTAATTTCCCGTGCGATTTTCAACCTTTGTTGTTGGTAGTAAATCGCTTTGGGGTAGTTTCCTAAGGAATCGTAGGCAATACCGAGATTTCCCAGTACACTACCCTCACCTCTACGGTCTTTAATTTCCCATAATATAGCTAAACTTTGTTGATAGTAGTAAATGGCTTTGGGGTAGTCTCCTAAGTTACGGTAGGTAAGACCGAGATTTCCCAGCACATTACCCTCACCTTTACGGTCTTTAATTTCCCGGTAGATTTGTAGTGCTTGTTCCCAAGACTGCAACGCTGCTGTAAATTGACTGTTTTGAAACTGCTCAATACCTTGCTGCAACAACCTATCAGCTTCTGCTCTCCGTGCATCATTACTCTGCGCCAAAACCTGCGATTCAGCAAAAACCATTGGTAAACTAAAACCCAACGAAGTCGAAAAAACAGCCAACAGACAAATAAACACACCTAACCCGATCTTGCAGGAACGCATAGTCATAACCCCACACCATTACAACAAACCAACCAACGTAAAACTAGCCCAATCACGAGGATTTGGATACTTTTTCATCGTTTCCAGCATCGCTTGACTTAATGCACCCGCTTTATCAGCATTTCTGCTTAAATTACCATAAAACTCAGTAATCAGAAATGCCGTCGCCATATCATCTACAGCCCATAGCGAACCAATGACGCTATCTGCACCAGCAACTAAAAAAGCACGGGAAAGCCCAATGACACCATCACCAGTAATTTTTCCCAAGGCTGTATCGCAACCAGTCAAGACAACTAAATCAGCTTTGAGGTTCATATTCTGGATTTCTTCTGTTCTCAACCAGCCGTCATCTCGATCCGAAGTAGCAAGAGCAATTGCATCAGGATAGTTTCCTTTTTGACAATCATTAGAAAAAGCATTGGCTGCTAAGTGAATAATTTTGGCTAGGGGCATTTTTTGCGAGATAGCGGTTTCTGTGGCAGCATCACCTATGAGTGCTGAAGCTTTAAATATTTGTGCGATCGCGTTTGCTTCTTTCTCTGTACCCGGTAATGGTTGTGATTTACAGATTTCCCCTCCTGGTTTTAGAGGTGTTTTTGGTGCGGTAGGATTACCCACTATTAATAATTCATCAGGGGTTATATCTTTGGGGACGAAAGGTTGTTCACCCTGACGTTTAATTTTTCGTTGGTAAAGTAAATCTAATGCCTGAATTGATGGTGCAGTGGAAATTGTGTGTTTTTCAATCAAATATTTGCCTTTTGCATCTTTTAATGCAGCAAAGGGAACGGTGAACAATTCACCTTGAGGAATAAAAATAACTTTTTCATCCGGTTTTTCTGGTAGTAAATCAGCGATGGGTTCAATTAATACTTGATGCAGTTTTTGTAAATCTGGTAATGAGTTATTTTTCTTTGGATTGGATTCAAATTTCGCCCCTTTTGTGCCTGCACTTCTAGCACTAAACCTGCGTTGTTCTCTTCTAAATAAGTTGAAAAATGAATTCTTTTCTATTTTTTCCAAAGCTTTTAAGTCAACTTTGCGAAATTCTACTTGACTATTAGGTTTAATGACCCAAATATATAGCTCTGATTCTTGAATTTGGAGTTGACCATCAATTATGGATTCGTTCGCTATGATGGAATATTGTACAAGTGTAGCGTTTTGTTGTTTTGCTGTTTTGACAAGAGATGATTTATTAGGTGGTTGGGCTGGAGAATTATTCTTGTTCTCTGATGTTGTTCCTAAGTAATTTGGTGATTTTTCCAAAGCGATCGCATGATTAATTGGAGTTGATGCGATCGCAATAAGACTTATTGTAGAGATAACTATTTTTAAGAGATATTTTGGATTTGGCATGACTGTGAGTATAGTTAAGGTTGGGAGATTTGGAAGATATTTTTTCATGCTACAGATTCCCAATATTTTGAAAAAATCAGGAATCTGAGCTTAGTATTTGCACTAACTAATTTGCTTTAGCAGGTCAAGTGCTGTCTTCATATTCTCAGTTTTTCCCTCTTTCTTATACAGTTCCGCAGCTTGTTTTAAATCTGCGATCGCTCCCTGTTTATTACCTAAATTCCCCTGAGCAATACCACGCCAGAAATAACCATGAGCGAAGTTTGAGTCTAATTTGATTGCTTGATTAAAATCAGCTAGTGAGTGTTCGTAGTCTTTTAAATGTAAGTAAGCATAACCTCTACCAAAGTATGAGTAATGGGAATTTGGATCAATACGAATTGCTTGATTAAAATCATCGACTGCGGGCTGATACTTTTCTAGTTGGGTATATGCTAAACCTCGTAGTAGATAAGCTCCATTATTATCTTTGTCTTGTAGTAAAACTTGATTGCAATTTTCAACTACTTTATCATAATCTCCCTTTTCTAGATACTCTGCTGCCTGATTTAGTAATGTTTCGAGGTTGTTGCTATTTACAGGGTTGGAGTTAGGTGTCGATTGGGGTTTAATTGAGGGTAATTGTAGTTGTGGTTTGAGTTGAGTTTGAGTTTGAGCAATAAGAATTGGTTCAGATTGATTGAAGTTTTCTGCGAATACTTTGGGACTGGAGACAATTGCACCTAATATAGCTATGCCAAGTGCTAGTGTGAATTTTTTCATTTTTTCGATTCCTAAATTATTGATGATTGTTGAGTGATGTTTGCAACAGAAAACCAGATACTATCGGCAGAGTGAATTCCAATTGTTTGTTCCGTTCTGGAAGTATCTTTTGCTTTCTTAGTTGTATGTATTTCTGGGAGAAAGAAGGATATGCCAAAATTTGGCGGTTTGGTGAAACTTTTTTTGAATTTCCGTTTATTCTGCGTTGCCAATTAGGGTGAAAGCCGCCCAGTGTATGGGATGGGGATGTTTTTTCATTGTGCTTAACATTGCTTGACGTAGGGCTTTGGCTTTGTCAGGGTTTTGCTGTAATTGGCGGTAAAATTCCACCATTAAATCTGAGGTGGAACTATCATCAACCGCCCACAGGGAAACGATGACGCTCTCTGCTCCCGCAGTCAGTAGGGAACGGGATAATCCCACAACTCCATCACCTGTGACTTCCCCTCCACCTGTATCGCAAGCACTTAAAACTACTAAGTCTGCTTGTAGATTTAATTTAATTATTTCGGTGGTTTTGAGCAATCCTTCGTTAACACCAGGAGTATCGGGAGCTAATGCGATCGCACCTGGTATTCTTTCCCCAAAGCCATAGAGTAACCCATGTGTGGCTAAATGAATTATTTTGGCAGTTGATATTTTTTGCAGTACCGCAGATTTTGTTGCTTGTTTACCGATCAGAGGTTGAGTGTTGAGGATGGGAGCTATTTTATTCGCTTCTTTTTCCGTACCGGGTAAAGGACGTTGTTGTACGGGGGGAATCCCTGTAATCGGCATAATTGGGTTCCCTACCAGTAATGTATCTCCCGGTTGTAGAGATGCAATATTTAATGTTTCTGTGTTTTTGCGAGTGTAGTCTAATACTTGAATTGCTGGAGCGGTAAGGATGGTATGCTTTTCAATCAGGTATTTGTTGTTTGCATCCTTAAGCGCTGGGAAGGGAACGAGAAATAGAGATTCGTGGGGGATAAAAATTACGCGATCGCCTGGATTTTTGGGGAGATGGTTGGCGATGGGTGTAATTAAGAGTTCGTGGAGTTGTTGTAAGCGTTTCTTTTGATTTTCTGGATTTGGTAGGGGTGGGTTTTCAATTCTCGGTCCACGTTCTTTTATAACAGCACCTGTAACACCAATAGAACGGCGACTAGTTTCTACTAATTTTTTCAGAGGTGTTTTGAGGGATTTTAAATCTACTTGTTTGAAGGCAATTTCTCCTGTGGGTTTGACTACCCAAATATAGAGTTTGGAATCATCGATTACAGAATATTCGACAAGCGTGCCTCTTTGCTGTTGGGCGATTTTTTGAATTTGACCTATCAATGGAATTGTATTAAGCAGTTCTTTATTTTGGGTTGATTTTAATGCCAACAAATCAACAAATGCTCTTGCTCTACTCCGCTCGGATATTTCTAATGCTTTGTCTATTTTATTTTGAGCAATAAAAACTTTTTGTAGAAGGTGATAGGTGCCAGATTGTTGTTCAAAAATAGAGATTTTCTGATCGTCTTTTAATTCTCGTTGTCGTAGCGATTCCCAAATTTTAATAGCAGCGAATAGATTAGTTTCGGCTTGGGAATATTTATCTTGAGTAATGTAAAGCGATCCAATATTGTTAAGTACACCACCTTCACCCACCTTGTCACCAAATCTTTTGGCAATAGCCAAAGCTTGTTGATAATACCCTAAGGCTTTGGGGTACTGTTTCTGGTTATTGTAAACTAACCCAATATTGCTGAGTGTCCTACCTTCCTCCGGCTTGTTACCAATTTCTTTGAGAATCGCTAAAGCTTGTTGATAATTCTCTAAGGCTTTGGGGTATTGTTTCTGATTGTTGTAAACTAACCCAATATTGTTGAGTATTGTACTTTCCCCCGGTTTGTTACCAATTTCTTTGAGAATCGCTAAAGCTTGTTGATAATAATCCAAGGCTTTGGAGTACTGTCTCAAGCTACCATAAACTGCCCCAATATTATTGAGTGTCCCACCTTGCTCTAGCTTTTGACCAGTGTCTTTGAGAATAGTTAAAGCTTGTTGATAATAATCCAAGGCTTGAGGGTACTGTCCCAAGTTATTGTAAACTAACCCAATATTATTAAGTATTGTACTTTCCCCCGACTTATTACCAATTTTTTTGAGAATAGCTAAAGCTTGTTGATAATACTCCAATGTTTTGGGGTAGTGTCCCAACCTCCCATAAACTGCCCCAATATTGTTGAGTCTTGTACCTTCCCCCACCTTGTCACCAATCCTTTTGGCAATAGCTAAAGCTTGTTGATAATATTCCAAGGCTTTGGGATACTGTCCCAGATTTTTGTAAACTGCCCCAATATTGTTGAGTGTCTTACCCTCTCCGACCTTGTCACCAATTTTTTTACGAATGGCTAAAGCTTGTTGATAATACTCTAAGGCTTGGGGATACTGTCCCTGGTTATTATAAACAACCCCAATACTGTTAAGTGTTGTACTTTCTCCTGTCTTATCGCCAATTTGTAGGGTAATAGCTAAAGCTTGTTGATAATACTCTAAGGCTTGGGGATACTGTCCCTGGTTACTATAAACTAACCCAATATTATTGAGTGTTGCACCTTCTCCTTGACGATTCTCAATTTCTCTGAAAATAACCAAAGCCTGTTCAAAAACTTTTAAAGCTTCTCGAAACTGGCCTTGATTTAACTGCTGAAGACCTAACTCATTCAACCGCAAAGCCTCATTTTGTTGGTCTTTTTGTGTCTGGATTTGCGCCAAAACCCCACGGCTCACTTCCCTCATCTGCGAAGATGCTAAACCTACGGGAAACGTCAGCAAAAGTAACACAGTAACAAATATAGCCCGATAAACAAATATTGATAACTTATTTTTGGCTTTACAAAGCCTATTACCTCGGTGGTTAAAGCAATTCAGACTTTTACGCATTTCTTCAGCCCTTTAAATCTTTCAGTAATTACTCATATTTCTCAACCACAAGAGGTTATGCTTTTTTTTAGCATACCAAGCAAGTTATTGTTGAATCTTCTCCCTCAAGGAATTGAGCAAAAACAAGTAATGTGGGCATTTTTCCCACGCCGATCAATTTCATCCATCCAACCGTGACCAATCCGCAATTTTTAAACCTGGTATCTGAGAAAAATCTCGGTAGTTTCGTGTCACCACAACTGCATCATTCACTAAGCTAATTGCAGCAATTCGCATATCTTTCTGCAATCGCTGCTTAGATAAAGTTGGGTTTTCTTGTAGCAAACGCTGAAAGGTTTCACCTGCTTTCTCATCAAAATCCAATACCCTCACCCGTCCGAATAGAGCAACTGTACGGTTCAGCTTTCCATAAAGCCGCACAATATCTTCTACTTTCTGCGTACCATTAATTCGTACTACCCAGCCATTAAACAATTCCTGAACAGTAACGATAGAAATAACAACCTCTGCTCCCAGGTTCGCCACCTGACGGCTGATTTGCGGATGTCGTTCCAACAGTAGCGATACATGGTCAGTATCTAGCAACCAAAGGCTCATGCTGCACCATTTATATCTAACTCGCGCTCTGTCCGCAATTCCTCAGCTAGCTGTGCAAACTCCTCATCTCCCTCAAACATACCAATAAAATCTGCCCAGGGATTATTTGCAACTTCTAGGGTCAAAATCTCAATATTTGCCAGCCTTGCTTTAATTTTTTCCTGTAGAGATGCGATGGCAGCCTCACGAGTTTCAGCTTCAGCTACACAATCAGTTAACTCTGACACTGATGCAATAAAATGCCCTGAATCTAGCCGTTCAACTAGAATGTGAAGAGGCAGCTTGTTTAAACTTACAACGGATTGAAGATTCATAGACAGCGATCGCAACTTCTTTTTCTTATCATAATCTCTCTGTCAGCATTTATGATATCGAAAGTGATATAAATGCCCAAACTCTTGTATAACAACAATTTGGGGCTTAATTTTAGGCATCTCAAACAATTAAAAATTTTTAGCCTGTGGTTAATTCGGATTACACAAATCCTTAACAATCTCTTCCCGCATCTTGGCTAACTCTGGTGAAGGTTTTTCCACTGAGTAAGCTTGCTGCAATGCATCTGACCATAATGGCGGTTCTTGTTTTAAAAAATACTTCGCTTTTGCAAACGCGATACCCTCAGCAGTTACTCCCTTAGCTTTTTCTTGCTGCTCCAATTTCTGTAAATCATTACTAATGCGCTGTCTTTGCTGCGGTTCCATGATTTTAAACGCGATATTTCCTGTCCAAGAGTTCTCAACTGCTACTGACCAATTGTATTGTTGAGCAGGTAGCAATGGTTTCCCCGTGTAAGTTGCATAAAGCTGTCCCATTTGGATATTTTCAGTTGCACTCGCATCAGGAATACCCTGAGAAAGTCCGATTTTTTTGAGATTTCCTTGCCAAATGATAAATGGGCGATCGCTCCAAATTGTTTCATCACGATCTGGTGCAACAATACAAACACCGTTTACAGTTGGACGTGGTGCGCCTTTACCTCTTCCCACTGGGGGTTCCCTCCTAAAAATATTCAACCAAGAAGAAGACGGCTGTACTGGACGCTTTTCTGCATGGGATACTTGATTTGGAAAAACAGAGATGAATGTAGCTGTCATTCCAGATATCAACAAACTAGATAAAATTAAGTTGTAATTATTCATGGATTTTTCTCCGTAAAAAACCTGTTATGAAATATGTCCAAACGGTCGCAGATGGTAAAAACCAAGGTAATACAATCGCTAGGGATGATATGTATATTTCCAAACTAATAATTCCATAAACGACCGTTAGTAAAGAAAGTAACATCAACCATTGCCAGCAATACCGGGGATTTTTGCGTAATAAATAGTAGAGATATTTTCCCATCAAGATAGCAATCCCCAATATCCAGACATCGGGAATAGGTATGACCAATCTCTGTGTGAGGAAATGATGCACCATATATGCATGAACTTCTCCACCAGGTATAATTCTGCTATTGTTTCCCTGTTGAAGTCGCCAAAAATCTAGTGCTGGAGGTACATCAAAATTATCTTCTTTATCTATTGACATTCCCGCTTCATCGTATCCTCCTGCTGCGATGATAACTACTTGTTTTTGTATGTTTGCTAAAGGTGGATTTTTACTGTCTTCATCTAACAATTGCCAAGCAGGGATAGATTCATATACTTGATTGGGAGGGATAGAAAAATCAATAATCGGATGCAGCCACATTTGGGCGATGATAGTACTGTAATCTGCGATCGGTTGTAATCGAGAACGGGGCGATCGCAAAATCGTATTATCTAGCGTATTCTGTTGATTCTGGTTGAGATAGCTATTTAACTGCTGCCAAAAGTTGCTTTGACTATCTATTTTGGGTTGGGGAATTTTGGGATTATTTTTACTATCTTTCCTGAAATCATCAATAGGATATTGTAATTGATGTGATAAAGCTAATAAACCTGCAAAAGTAAACGGTTTTGAATTATTATTCGATGATGGCAACAGTGTCATATAACAAGGTATACGCTGTATTTTATCACAAAATAATATTTCTATTTCCCCATCTAAACTCCAATTAGAACTAGCAATTTCTGGAATAACAGTTTGCCAAACTCCAGCATCGGATTCAGTTCCCGCGAATATAAACCAAGTTGGATTGGGAGATGTACTAACCCCTTTTTTTACCGCTTTAGCTAAAATTTTATCATTGTCTGGTTGGTATCGATCTAATATAAAGTCAATACCGATTATTTTCGCTCCTTTATCTGTTAGTTGATTGACTAAACTCGCAATATATTCGCGGTTCATCGGTCTAGGGTTACTAATTTTACCTTTAGACTTTTTAATTGATTCGTCATTAATTGATACTAATAAAACTTTTGGAGAATCCTGCTTATAAAATTTTCCTGTTAATTGACGATAGACAGCTTGTACCCACAATCTCCGTCCTAATAAGTAATTTTGGATGGGAATTTGTAAGCTAACTAAGAATAAAGCTGCAAGTGCGATCGCTTCTTTTCGAGTGGGAATGATTTTTTTGAGTCTTTGTTTAATACCAAATGGTTCAATCCGAAATAAAGGTGCTTCTGGATGACGAAATAAAGAAGGGATTAAATAAGCACTGGGATATGTGAGGTTTTTCTCTGTTTTTAGATATTGAGATGCTAATAATAAAGCTTCGTGAGCATCTTTAAATTCCGCTAAAGCTTGTAAAAAACGTAGTAAAAATTCCTCTGCTACCGTATTATGAACGGGTTCGCGCATCACAGCAACTTGACTCAAACCTAAGTCAATTAGGGAGTTAGCAATATTCAAGCCATTACAGGAGTTAAAAATTGCAAATTGTAAACCACGTTCTACGGCAATAGTTAACAATGGTGCAATTTCACTAATGGATAAAGTGACATTTTTCGCAATACTAATTTCTCCCCCAGTGATATTATTTTCATTACTGTGTCCAGCAAAAAATAAGATATCCCAACCTGATTCTAAGCTAATAGCATCTTTAATTTCATTTTTTAAATCTGGAATACTTGTTTCTGGCTGCCAACCTAAAAATTTTACATCAATTATATTTTTTAATTTACGAATTGCTTCCTTCTCAGCTTTGAAATCCAAACCAGTTTCATCACCTAAAATTGCTAATATTCTAACTTTACGAGTAAGCCCATGATTTTTTTGTTCAAATCCTTGATGAATATTTACAGGGGTACGAACAATGCGAATTTTGTCAGAAGAAAGTGCAAATTCTGTACCAATTTCCCACGATTCCCAAGGAAAGCGTTCTAAATCTATGGTGCTACAAGTAAGAAAAAGATTGATAATCTGGGATGATTGAGAAAGGGTTTCTATTTTGTCTTTCTTCCCTACTACATCAGCCAAAGCCATACGAATTTCATATAATTCTCCACAACGCAACCATTTATGGAATTCCAACAAAAATTTAGCTTCCGCTTGAACTAATTTTGCGTGCCAATCAGTTGGAGGAGTAGCAAGGACACCACTATCTACTATCCGACCACGTACTGATTGTGTTTTGTAATTTTTGTAATAATTCAGATAGGAACGTTGCCAATCTTGATAGAGTATGGTGAGATTTTGAGGATAGGGAATTGTCACATTTAGCTGCTGTCCTTTTCCCCAAGTAAGTTGAAATAAACAAAGTTTTTCGATGTGTTGAACTTTGAGATAAAAGTTGCTCATTTGTGCTTGCTGATTCTTAGTGCATTATTTATTAGTGAGGAGAGATGCTATTAATTGCATCTCTGATGTTATTTATAAACCGTTGCCAATTAAAATAAATGGTGCCCAGTAGTAGGGGTGAGAGTAACTATTTTTGCGCTGCACGTTTCTGGGTAATGTTTCTTGTTCTCTATCTACGTAAGCACCACGCTTATCACCATCTTCTACGATATAATTATCACCTTTGAGCATACTTAATTGCGCTTGTCTTAATGCTTGAGATTTTGTCATTTTCCCAGTAGCGAGATTTTTGTAAAATAGTTGCATAATTTTCGCTGTACTGGGATCGTCAACTTTCCATAGCGAAGCCATTACTGATTTAGCACCTCGATTCATAAACTCGTAAGCGAGTGTGTTAATTTCTACACCATCTTGAGGCTCATTTTGATTTTGAGAAGTAGCAAGCGCTGTTTGACAAGCTGACAGAACAACTAAATGAATATCGTTTAATCCTGTCAAACTGGAAATCATAGTCGGTGTAAGTGGCTTACCATCTCCCATCAAGATATAGGATTGTTCTGGACTTGTTGAGTCAAATACTCCATGAGTAGCAAGGTGAAGAATTTTGTATTTGTTCAAATTATCTCGCAATGTTTCAAAATTGAATATTTCATTTAAATATCTTTTTCCTGGATAAATTCCTTGCTTTTCGCTAGCATTTTCACGCACAATCGCTTCTAATTCCTTAATCACATTTGATAGAGCCGGGAAAATCTTATTAGAATTAGGATTTGGATCGGGGGCAAATTTTGATAAGCCCATTCCCAAAAGAGGAGTATTTTGAATATTAGTAGTTAGCTTTTCTTGCTCGTTAAAGCTATTTGTAGTGACATTATGAATTGTGTATTTCTCGATTAGATATTGTTTACCATCATGAAGTGCGCTCATGGGAATATAACGAATTTCCCTGTGGAGTGCAAAAATTAGATTTTTGACCTGATTATCAGTTAATTCCTTCTCTAAAGGTTTAATTAGCCATCTGTAGAGTTGCTGGCTGATTGGTTGTATTTCTGCAGTATCTTTTACACTACAGTAGTATCCTTGTGGTTCACATTTTCCCATTAACTCACGAAATTTTTTGACTGTATTTCTTAATTCTTTCCTCGATACTGGGACTTTCTCTGTTTTGACTAGACCTTTTTGTCCATAAACTTGTAGCCATAATTCATTTTCTAATACCAGAGGATAAATCATCACGGTGTTTGCTCGTGTTTCCTTTACTTGAGCTTCAACAATTGCTTGAGCTTTATTGAATCCTTTTGGATTAAAAAATTGTTCATCTTTCGCACGATTATCTTGAATTTGTTTATCAATTTTCTCCAACTCTTTAAAAGATTGTTGGATGGAATCACTCAACTTATTTTTAAGTTCAGTTAGTTGGCTACAATTAGCTTTTTCGCATTCACTTAACTGAGTTGCTAAAGCAAGTGTGATTTTACCTTTTTCAGGAATTTTTGCTTCTGTGGGAGTGAGATGTATATTTAATTTTCCTTCTGTGCTACCTCTAGAACCTCTTGCTTCTCGAATTTCTTGTTCTTCGATGAGTAGCCGAATTTGGAATGCTTCTTTTTCTCTTCCTTGAGAGTTTAACAAACCTGCAAGTTGAGCGTAGATATCAGACACTTTCATCTTGTCGAAATCAATAGTTGAATTTAAGAATGAGTTTTGTAATTCTTTAGGTAAACCTTCGATACCGCTACGAATTTCTTCAAGCCTATTCACAGATTCCTTATAGTAGGTGATGGCAACATTAGGTTGATTTAAATTCTGATAAACTTGTGCTAAACCAGCATAAATACCTGCATCTGCACCTTTGACTTGATTATCTGTTTTAATTACTAAAGCTTGTTGATAAGCAACTATTGCTTGTTCTGTTCTGCCAAACTTGCGATGTATATGCCCGATTAAAGCTAATGCACTTTTTTCCCAAGCTGTATTTTTTACTTGTCTAGCAAACGCTAAATATATTTTTGATGACTCTATAGCTTTTTGCTCATTTCCTAAATCAGCATACCCAATACTCACTATTGAATTAGCAAGTGCTTCTAACCGAGGCTCTTTAATTTCCTGAAATATTTTTAATGCGTTTTGGGCTAAATCTACAGATTTTTGTGATTCATTCTGCTGAAAATTAAGTTGACTGAGAATTAATAAGGCAGTACCTTCAATTCGTCTATTTTTGAGTTGTTGAGCTATTCCCAAGACTTGTTGATAATACTCCTGGCTTCTCGTATAATCTCCTAAATTATGATAAATATCTCCTAGAGTTGCTTGAGGCTCTAGCATTAAAGGTGTACCTTTAATTTCTTGAGCAATTTTTAAACTTTGTTGTGTTAATTCCAAGGCTTTTTGATACTCATTGCGAGAGTTATAAAGACTGCCTAATTTCGCTAGTCCCATTGATTCAAGAGCAGGATTTTTAAGTTCCCGTGCAATTGCTAAACCTTGTTCAACAAGCCCTGTACCTTTTTGATATTCACCAATACTGCTGTAAGAGTAGCCTAAAACAATCAGTATACCCGCTTCAACAGGACGGTTTTTCAGCTGCTTTACTTGTGGTAAACGCGGTTCTGCTAATACAATAAGTTTTTGATATTCTCCTAATGCTTCATAGAGAGTAGCAAGTTCTCCAACTGCTGCTATTTCTCCTGCAAAAAACTTATTGTTAGGTGTTATTTCCAAAGCTTTTTCTAGAGCAGTAACACCTTGTTGATATTCTCCCCGCAGTTTGTGGACACGTCCCATAAACATCAAAGCAAGTATTTCATAATTGGGATTGTTTTGCTGTTTAGCTATAGTTAACATTTCTTGAACTGCATCTATAGCTTTAGTCGTATCTCCCACTGATAAGTAACTTTCACTTAATGCAGCCAAAGCAGTTAATTCAGAGCCAAGGTTTTTTTGCTGTGTGATGGTTACAACTTGCTGTGCCGTCAATAGGGCTTTTTGAAATTCTCCCTGATCACGATAAACATTTCTAAAAATTACTAAAGCATCACGCTCTAAGCGAGGGTTTTCTAAACGCTTGGCAATATTTAATAATTGCTCTGCGGCTTCTAGGGCATTACTAAAATCGCCAAGCTCATTATAATTAGCACCTAATTGTTGTAGTGCCTGTGCTTCTATTTCTGGCTCTTGAATTTGTCGTGCAATTTTTAAGGCTTTTTGTGCAGTATCAATGCTTTTGAGGTTATCTCTAAAAGAATGGGTATATAAAGAAGCTAAGTTAAGTAGTGCTGCTGCTTCAAACTTTGCTTTACCAAAGCTTTGGGCTGTTTTTAGATGTTCATTAGCAAACTCTAATGCTTTATCAAGTTGCCCCATATTTTCGTAACTACTTCTCAATCCATCTAAGGCAAAGAGTTTTACTTCCTGGGCATTCTCTTGTTGATTTGGAGGTAGTTGACTAGTTTCAATTTTCTGTGTTACTGCTAAAGCTTGCTGATTGATTTCAAGGGCTTGTTGATGTTTACCTGCAATTGCATAATCAGAAGCAAGAGTAACTAGGGCATAAGCTAAACCTAATGAGTCATTTTGTTCTCTTTTAATTGCAACTTGTCGTTCTGTAACTTCAATTTTTTTGAGGGTGTTCCCCTGAGAATTATAAATTAGAGCAAGTTGATTAAGGGCACTATTTTCTATTTCAGTGTCTTTAATATTTCGCGCAATTTTGACAGCTTGCTGTGAGAATTCAAGCGCTTTATGATTGTCTCCTAAAATAAAGTAGCTGTAACCTAATTCATATAAAGCTGTGGCTTCTGATGCTTCTTGAACGAGTTCTTTAGCAAGGTTTAAGGCTTCCTCTGCAAACTCAATATGACGTGGTAATTCTGCTTTTGCTTGAGCAATTAAGCCTCTGGTATAGAAATTAATAGCTTTTGAACGATAGTGTGAAGATACTAATAATAGACTTTTTAAGATGGCGGGTTTATCTTTGATTTCTCTTTGTATCTTTAATGCTTTCTGAACGTATTCTATGTATTTTTCCTTATTATCTTGGAAGCTATAAGCTCCTCCAATCCCAATAAGAATATTGGCGGTGAGCGCCTGATTTTTTGCTTCTTTAGCAACTACTAAAGCTTGTTGGTAAGCTGCTATAGCATTGTCATATTGCTGTAAATTTTGGTAAATATCGCCAATTCTATCAATAATCTCCGCTTCTTGTTGTTTGTTATTAGTAACTTCTTTGGCAATTGGTAATGCTTGTTGATAAAATTCTAGCGACTGTTTGTATTGTTTAATCTGGAAGTAAGATTCTGCTAATAAATATAGAAGTGCGGCTGTTTGTGATTTATTATTGGGGATTTCTCGTGTAATTGGTAATGCTTGTTGATAATTATCGATTGCCTTTTCATATTGATTAAGCTGAAAATAAGCATTTGCTACTTTTACAAGTAGGCTAGCTTCTTGTGGTTTATTTTTTGATTCTTGCGCTATAAATAGTGCTTGTTGATAAAATTTTATTGCCTTATCATATTGGGGTTGACTAAAGCTAGAGTAAGAATCACCTATAGATATGAGGATTGTAGCTTCTATTGCGCGAATTCCTGCCGCTTGAATCAAAGGTAGCGCTTGCTGATAAAATTCTAAAGCTCGTTCATAGTTTTTTTGATTAGAATATACTGTCCCTATCAGTTCTAAACTTTCGCCTTCACCTGCGCGGTTTTGCACTTGGCGGTTGACAACTAAAGCCTTTTCAGACCACTCTAAAGCACTGGTATAGTCTTTCTTTTGGCTATGAATTCCTCCTATTCTTCGCAAGGTAATTCCTGCTTGAAACTGATCTCCGACTTTTTGGTGTATTGTCAGTGCTTGTTGTAATGTATCCAGCGCTTTTGCAGAGTGAGTCGGCAGATAAACGTATAATGCACCAAGATTACTTAGAGTTTTACCTTCCCCGACTTGATCCTTTACTTCCCGACGAATTATCAAAGCTTGCTGCAAAACTTCTAAGGCTTTTTGATCTTCCTGTTGACCGTAGTAAGTTAAGCCAATATTATCCAGGGTTTCTCCTTCACCTACCTTATCTTTGAGTTGCTGACGAATGGCTAAAGCTGGTTGTAATACTTCTAAAGCCTTCTCATGTTGGCGCATCCAGTAGTAAACTTCACCCAATTTATTTAAAATCGCTGCTTCCCCTACCTTATCGCCCAATTTTCGCCGGATCTCCAACACCCGTTGGTAAGTCTGCAACGCTTTCGGATATTCCCCACGACGAAACTGCTGTACACCTTCCTGAAACAACTTATCGCCTTCTGCTTTGCTATCTGAAGCTGTCGTAGTTTGTGCCAAAGTATGCTTGACTACTATATCGCTTGCTGCGAACCCAACACCACAAGTCAGTGACAACACTAAACTAACTAGGGCGAAACTCTTCAAACTCTTAGACATTGGTTCTTCCTCTTATATGGCGACAGAAGATTGTTTGCTCAATCTCTTATATTTCTGAGGACAAACCAGGTTATGCCAAAATTTAAAAATGACCTCAGCATCATTACGATACCTTATGTGACACACCGTATAAATACTAGCGATCGCAAGCCATTTAAAGATATAGTGAAGAAAACGCCAAAGCATTCCGATGAATTTTTAGACCATCACATTTTAACTACCTGTTGACAAGTATTAACTGAAAGTTGATACTTTGGTCAGAAAAAACTTTAGTAGCACAAAGGATACCGTTGAACAAGCACTGGACTGTAATTGACCTTTTTTCAGGCGTAGGAGGAATGAGCTATGGCTTCCATGCTCATCCGAAATTCAGGATACTAGGGGCTGTTGATGCCCAGATAAGTAAGCCGAGCAGCAGGAGGGGATCTTTGCAATGTAATCTCGCCTATCAAGCAAATATGGGTTTAAAGCCGATGGACGAGGATATATCAACTCTGGACCCGAAGGAGCTACGCAGATATCTGGCAAAAACTCTTGGTACTGATGCCCCTGATGTCCTAATTTCATGTGCGCCCTGCACGGGGTTCTCCAGAACACTGCCTGAAAATCACCTATTAGATGACAAGCGAAACTCATTGATAACGCGCAGTGCTTTATTTGTGAAGGAATTTAAACCAGCAATTTTCCTAATGGAGAATGCAAGAGAGTTGGTTGTCGGTAACTTCACTCATCACTACCAAAGGCTGCAGGAAGAACTTATGCACCTTGGCTATCAGGTTTATGGGAAAAATTATATGCTGAATCGGTTCGGTCTCCCGCAACGTAGAGAACGGGCATTCGTTATTGCAGTGCGAGAAAATTTCCCCCTCAAAACCCTTGAAGATTTGTGGAGCGGGTTTCGTGTTAGGTTGGAAGCAACTCATGTTCGCAGAGCCATTTCATCACTACCGCCAATAGCTGGGGGGCAGCCAAACCCGAACGAGCCCCTGCATATTGCACCCGGATTTTCAGAGCTAAAAAGTTTGAAACGGCTTCAGATGATCCCAAAGGACGGTGGTTCTTGGGCTGATTTAAGACATTGCCCAGAGGCGCACGATCTTCTGACTCCCGCGATGTTGCGCTACATTTCTCAGGGAAAATTAGGGTCGCATCCGGATGTGTACGGTCGGTTAAGCTGGGATAAGCCTGCCGTGACTATTAAGAGAGAATGTGCTCATATCGGTAATGGGCGTTACAGCCATCCCGAACAAGACCGTCTGTGTACCGTTCGGGAGATGTCTATCCTTCAGGGTTTTCCAAGGAACTACAAATTTGTGGCATCCGGGCTAGCAAATATGTATAGGCAAATAGGCGACGCTGTGCCTCCGGTGATCTCCTATCAATTAGCTCACCTGTGTGAATGGATTCTAAGTGGCAGAAAACCCTTAATTAGTTCAATTATACTTCCTCATACTCATCTTAAGCTAGAGGATATTGAATCAGAATTTGATGAACAACAGACAAATCTTGAGTTGTCCTCACGTATTTCAATCCCCGTCTGATTCATTGTCACCTCTGTTTACTCCAATTGTAGGTATAACCCATGAGCCGTGAAGGAAACACAGATCGGTTCTCAGACTACCGATTGTGATTTTCTCGACACTCCCGTCTAAGATTAAGGTGAAAGCTGCTTTATTATCTGCCGTATAAACCTTGGCGCTGCTGCCTCCGTTCTTTATTAAGCTTACGGACAACCAGGGCTAACTTTTCAGTGATGTTCATTCATGATTACCAACCACTAGAAGGTGATTGCGGAAAAATAAGGAGAAAGCGTACTATGAGCTACGTTATCACAGGCGATCGCTCAGGCGAAGCGCTCACCCTCAATAACATCGGTCGAGTCTACTCCACTTTGGCGTTGCATAATGGCGGTATGAATTGAGGTAAAAGTGGATGAAATGTTCGCGTTGTGGCTGCGGAATGTGGGCTATATGAATGCTGCTAGTTTACCATCTGGGCGAAAATTTGCATTTGTTAATTTGCTAAAAGTTATATTGTCGGCAATACAGCTTTACTGTAATTTGTATTTTCGCCAATTCAAAAATTTCAGATGTTTTCCCGAAAAGCCTAGCGTCGGTTTCTTACTGTCAAGCGTGGTTCATTACTACCAGTGGGGTGATCGCCAATATAAGCTAAGGTCGGGAAATTTTAGATGACATTTCTATCAAACAAAGCGAACCCCTTGAAGAACAAATGTTACAAGGGTTTTGAATACATATTGATGTGGATTACAACATAGCTATTGACTGATGTGCGAAATAAAATTATCTATCCGGCATGAAACCGAGATCCGTGTAAAAACCTGCAAGATGGTCTGAAAACCCTTGTCCTATATGGTTTTGATAATTTGATACAGTAGTGTCAAAAAAGCCGTGTTCGGTAACGAGAAATCAAGCCTTTTGAGGTCATCTTGCAGGAAAAAACACATATCTCGGCTCTAAGCAAATTTGAGTAAAAGTGTATGTAAGCCTTGATTTTCAAGCAAATTTATCGATTGTAATTAACAATTTAGCAAGATATGTACGAAAGAACCCTACTTCCACGACCTTCACATGATAATGATTATTATGTGGAGGTCATTCTATATTTTATTTTCTGGAAGTCCCTAAGTCACAGGCATACGCCGCAAAGCTTACTCCACCGACAACTCACCCACCACCAAAACCCTCAACTCCGTCACCCGTTTAAAAACTGCATCATTGGTCAAAAACGCCTGACAACTAGCCATTAAAGCCGCCGCCACCTGCAACGCATCGGGTAACTGAAGGTTATAACGCACCCGAATTCTTGCCGCTTCTCGAGCAATAGCAGCATTAATCTCCACAAAAACTACTTCTTCTTGTTGCAACACATCGACAAAAGCTTGCTCTAAATCCACTAACCCTAGACGCATAGCACCCACCAAACACTCTGATAATGTTATCCCAGATACTACTGCTGTAATGTCAGCTTCTAAACGATCAAAAATTGGATCGACTAAATCTACAAACTGCGGGTTGCGTTCTACAAAATAAATTACGGGTGCTGTATCGAGAAATAAGCGAGAAACTCCTTCTAACGCATCAGTGATCCTCATTCCTCTCCTCGCAACAACCGTTCTCGATGCTTATCTGCTTCTCGTCGAGTCCGCGAAACCCATTCCTGAGCATCTTCACCTAATAGCGGATAGGGTGCCATACCTTTCAAAACGCTCCAGGGGCGTTTTGGTTGTGCTGGAGTGATATGTTTCTTCACATGCTCCACCAAATGCCCCATTACCGTCAGTTGCTCGTCTGGGGTCAGTTGCTCAATCTCGCTTAAAATTTTTTCAAGTGACGGACTCATCAACTTAACTCTTATCAACTGCTGTAAATTTTAGCGTCTTTACTCTTGGATAGGTCCCATCTTCTCAACTGCGTAGGTTTTGCTAAAAATTCAAAGCTTATTGCAATTATCCTCTGAAGAGTGATTAGTACGATGAAAGCGATCGCCTTTTTCTGGTAGCCCATCGCAAAAGTCAATTCCGTAACCGCTCCAAATTAAAAGCAAAAGGCGGTAAAGTCACCTCAACGCCATCCATCAAACTCACACTCACCAGAAACTTCTCATCCCAATGACCCACCACACGGGTAAAGATGTAAGAATCTTCGCTTTCTGCATTTAATCCGAGTTCGTTTAAAATACCCGTTTGGTCACTGACCCTAAGTTTAATATGAGAAGGTAAACTACTTAAAGCAGGTGCGCCTAAAATTAGTAACAAACTCCACTCCGGATGCTCAGATTCTGCTACCAAATGCCAAGTTACCGCATACAACCGCAGAGGAATCCCAGCTAACGATATATCCTGATATGCACCCCTTGCTTGTATGGGAATTTCCAAACCCCTCTGTCGTAGTTGAGTAATAATTACCTCAAATTCTTCCTCTGGACTACGTATTGGACGCATTGCTGAAGCTGATGCAAAACTTGGTAACAACACCCAAGAAAGCCCCTGCGCTAAATCATCCAACTCATCCCACAACCAACGTCCAGCATTTAAAGCAGGTTGCGTAATTAATTTAATTACATCTTGTAGAGACTTAAAAGCAGAGGTTGATTCTGGGTTGGCGCTACTCATCTCTATATTCTCTGTAGCTGCATTTTGTGTTTGTAATGTGTAAACCCAATTCAGCAATTCTGGACTAGTTAAAACAGCAGCAGCTTGTTCCCAAGTTAAAACTTCAAATAATTCCCGTTTTGGTGATTGTAACTGAGGTAATAATTCAACCAATTGATTTTGTATATCTGCTAAAAGCGCAGTCCGATTGGGAGGAATTACAGGTAAAGATATTGCGGATGATTCCAAACATCGGAGATATAGTAACAGACGGTCTGGATTCCTATCAAAACAAGATATTGATAGTTGATAATTCCAATCCGATTGGAAAGAAGTTCTCTGTAAATTCTCTTGTAATTCTTGATAGCTTAAAAAAGCATAAACATTCGCCGCCTCTTGTTCTTCTAACACCTCCACTAAAACGTAAAAGTGGGGAATAAATTCTGGTAAATCGACAACAACTCTTGGTATACTCACCATTTCATCGCTCAAGCTACCAGTAGCAATTAAACAGACTTTAAATGCTCCTATTTGTAAATTAGCAACACAACTAATAAAATTTGCTAAAACTGGATAGAGAATTGTACATTCCTCACGATTAATAGTTAAAGATTCTGCTCTTTCCTCTAACCATTGTTCAAAAGCTGATAAAGCTAAATAATGAAGATAAGCCTGCCATTGTTTGGATTCATCAATAATTTGATGACTGAGTACTGCAGCTTGGTCAATCTCATCGGGTGAGAGAATAACTGCTGAAGTTGGTAAAGCATCAAAATCAAGGTAAGACATGGGAGAAATATTACTTAAGAAATTTGTCATAAATTTGGTTTAATTCGTTTTTCTATTCTGGAGATATTCACATAACCGTTCGGCGAAAATATCAGCTTTTAGGTGAGTTTTCATCGTTCGAGATTGAATCTCGGAATTTTGCAGCATTTGGCTAATTTCTTCCAACAGAAAGCTGGTCAATTGCTCATCCAGCTTTTTCAAAGCTTGGATATCAACATATACCTTAGCTTTTTCTTTCAGGGAATTCTTTAAAATTACTAACATTTCCTGTTGCACATCAGTCCGCAAGTCCTTTAACTTTAATAACTTGGTTACCGAATCTTGCGCTCTTAATCCCAGAAATTCAGCAATTTCCTTCATTGCAAGTTTTCGACATTGAGATAGTTCCAGAGCAGTTAAAAACATCTTGGCTTTATCGCCCTTCTTACGTTCTAACTGTCTGACCCGCGATTCTGTAACTTGAGCTAAAGCTTGTTGTAAGCCAAGCTGAAATTGATGGTGATAAAACTGCAAAAATTCGAGTTTTTCATCGTTTTCTTCTAAAAGGTTATTAGTCTCAGGAGCCGCAATTTCCTCTATCAAAGAATTATACTTGGCTCCATCCACAGCGTCTAGAGAACTTGTCTGTACAGAACCACCCCGAACATAAATTCGGTACTCGCGTAATTGAGCAGCCAGCTTTTGTAGCTTCTGACTCAAAACCTCAATCTCAAAAATTTGACCTGTATTCTTTTGAATATCTTGGGCGATATCTAGTAATTGTTGAGTATCAGGCGCAATACATTTACTCCTAAGACCTTTTCTCCTATGTTGCAGTCTTTGCAAGCGGTAGACAGTATGATAGCTTTCTAAAATAGATTGCGCTTCTTTGATTGCTGCGTCGCTAAAACCACCCCGGCTAAAAATATGAAATTCCTTGAAAATGCGTTCTAGTTGTTTAGGTTGAGTATCATTTAAAATCGCCCAATTACTAATTAAATAAACACCGCATTCTAACAAAAATTTATTCAATTCAGGGTGTTGCTTTAACTTGATCATCGCCCAAGTAGTCAGACTACTTTGTTGCAGATCAAAACTCTGGAGAATTTTTTGCGAGAAGCATTTATAGACACCTGCTGTTGATAATTTACCATTATCATCCAAGACATAAGGGAACAAATCGCTAGCAGTAAAATTATGGTTTTGACCAAATCTCCTTTCTAATTGCAGACATCCTTGCTCAATAATCCAAGAGAGAAAGCACAGCAAACAACGTTCAGCCAACAAAGCAGTATCGCCAGAACTATGGCGATACAAATCTAACAATTGACGCTGGATGTCCCCATCTGGTACATCTTCATCTGGTGTCAACTGCTCAAATACTTGTGCGTAAAACGACTTCGCAGCAGGTATCTCTTGAGTTTTCCTGTTCCCTCCTGCATCAATCCTCACCAATTGCCAATATCTTGAAGCCTCGCTCATAAGTATTTATATTTATTGGTCATCGTTAATTATTACATTGCTAATGCTCCTCAACGCAAGTCCAACCATTTTTTGAAATTCCATACTGAGTACCTGATTTAACAGTTATTTTGACCCTTCATTTTTTAGTACTTCTGAGGAAATCGACCTTATGCAATTTTGCGCCAGTCTCTACTGCTGAAAAATTGCATATCCTCCAAATCTTCAGAAATACACATATCTGGCAAAATTCATCCCAAGTTCGCAGTTATGAAACGTTTTCTCTCCACTCTTATTTTGGCAGGTTGTTTTTTCAGTGCTACCAGCTTTTCTCTGCTTCCTCAGCAACACCGTGAGTTCGTGCAAGCACAAACAGCAGATGAATTGTTTTATACATTTTACGGGCAAAAAATTCCGCTACATTTGCGCCGTGATACCGTGGCTGTGAGCTTTAAACCCACGAATACACGCTCTCGCTCCATCCAACCTCTGTACTTACAGTTGCAACAAGATTTACGACGTGGTGGTAGTGGTAATACTCGCAGCCTTGGTAGTAGTTATCGCTCTGATGTGGATGTTAAACCTTTGGGAGAAAACATCGCCCTGGTTAACCTACCTTCTGGTACTCGTGCTTCTCTCAATGCAGTTCAACAACAGATTCAAAAACAGCCTTACGTAAAAGAAATGCTACCTATTCTGACCCGCAAATCACAGGCTGCATCTCCAGAAACAAAATCTGAGCCAGTTATTGTGCTACCCAACGAGATTGTCATTAGTTTTGCAGGTGAGATGTCACAGAGCCAAAGGCAAATTATCCTGATGCGCCACGATTTAGAAGTACTTCGTCCCTTGAGATTTAGTAAAAACCGCTACTTAGTGCGTTCTAAGTCACTATCTGGTACTGAAATTTTGAATGTAGCTAATCAACTGACTCAAGTACCAGGAGTGCAATCAGCAACACCGAATTTTATTCAAGCGACTTCCGAGCAAATGTCGCAATTGCTAGCAACAGCAGCCAATTTACCAGAAACTCCTCACGCCGCTGAACGCTTACAACAGCAGTTGGCACAGTTACCCCAACCAAAAGATACTCCTATTTCTTCCAACTTACTACCTTTGCAATGGCATTTAAATAGTACTCCTCGGCGGGGTCAGCTATTAGCTCGTACTGATGTTCGCGCTACAGAAGCCTGGAACAAAAGCAATGGCGGACGTGGGGTTGTCGTAGCGGTCATTGATAGCTTAATTCAATGGGATCACCCCGACTTAGTGAAGAATATATACAAATCTGGCGATCGCTCCGATAAATTACCTGGTGAGGAATATGGCTGGGATTTTTCTGCTCAAGGTGAAGGCGACCCCGATACACGCTTGAGTTCCCAAGAGCTAGCACAGATTCAAGCAGAATTTCAAGACACTTTTAAATTACCATCTGACCAATTATTAAAGAAATATCAACAGCTTTCCTACACATTGAAACAGCATTACCCTAAAGCTTCAGACAGTGAAATTGCTCATCGCATTCGGAATCTGATTCGTGATGAAATTGGTAGTGAGTTTCACGGTACTTGGGCTGCGGGTATAATTGCTGCCAATTCGGAAGATAAAGCAGGTATTCTGGGAGTTGCTCCTCATACCCAAATCTTGCCAGTTAGGGTTTTTGGCTTACGTGGTGCGATTAATATGGCAAGTTTATCCGAAGCCATTGGTTATGCTGCCAGTAGAAATGTTGATGTTATCAATATGAGTTTGGGTGGTTTGCTTCCCGATCAGGGATTAACCGAGCAAATTTTTGATGTGTTGGATGCTCATCGTCACTTGGTGATTATTGCTTCTGCTGGTAATGAAAATTTAGATGGGGTAGGATTCCCATCTGGTATTCCTGGGGTTGTATCAGTAGGTGCCACAAATATGGCGGGTAATCGCACTTTCTACAGCAGTTATGGTGGCGGATTAGATTTAGTTGCACCAGGTGGAGAAATCCAAAATAGCCTGAGTGGTGGAATTTTAACTACAGGTGGTACTTGGTTGGATGGTTTTTGGCAGGGAATGTCTGTACCAAATTACGCTTGGGGTTTGGCGTTAGACCCCTTAGGTAAGTATGTCCAGGTTCAAGGTACTTCTTTCTCGGCTCCTATTGTCTCAGGAGTAGTGGCTCTGATGAAGGGCGAAGACCCAAAACGGCGTTTGAGCCGCGATGAAATTGTCTCGATTCTCAATAAGACTGCTACCTATGATGGGCTAAACCTTTCTAAAGCCGATGTTAATCGGTATAGGTTGCAAAAAGAAGTCGGTTTTGGAACTGTTGTAGATGCTCCAGTGTCAAGACCTTCTGGTATTTTCCCTAAAGCGAAACCAGTTTCAGCCCAACAGTATTTCTTCGGTCGTGGTTTATTGAATGCTGATGCTGCGGTGCAGGCTGTGAAGCAGAGATAGGGATAAGTAGTAATGTTCCAGGGCTGATTAACGCTCTTCTATCACTCTAGACAAAGAAAAATCAACGGTAAAATCTGAAACCAAGATACAGTTAGGGATTTTGACGTTCTTAATGTATAATTCGTACTTATGAAAACAGACATACTTTTCTACGAACTGATTCAAGAACTTCCACAAGTTTTTTTTGAACTGATTGGAAAGCCTGACACAGACCCTAATATCTACGAATTTACTGCACTAGAAATTAAACAACAATCCTTTCGATTAGATGGACTATTTTCTCCTTTGGAAGGTTTTGACAATGAACCATTATATTTTGTAGAGTTGCAAACATACACAGATGAAGAATTCTACGAACGGCTTTTTGGAGAAATTTTCGTTTATTTTCGTCAATACAAACCAATTAACTCAGAGTGGTACGCAATTGTTATCTACGACAGGCGTAGTCATGAAAGCCCACCCCACGCCCGCTATCAGGTTTTAATGGACAACCATGTACGCCGTATCTACCTAAACGAACTTAGTCGTGAAACAGAGGACTCTGTAGGGGTAGGAATTACAAAGTTATTTGTAGAGACTCCCAAAAAAACTCCTGCTTTGGCTCAAAAACTCGTCAGTCAAGCAAGGGACGAATTAACGGATGAAAGCCTTAAACAGAAAGTGCTAGCATTTATCCAAAGCGTTATAGTCTACAAATTCCCAAATCTCACTCTGGAGGAAATACAAGATATGATGAACTTAGGTGAAGATATAGAAAAAACTGGCTATTATCAAAGCGTTTTAAAAAAAACAAAGTTAAAAGTTGTACCAAAATTACTGGAAAAAGGACTCAGTATTCAAGAAATTGCTGAATCATTAGAACTAGATGTGGAAGAAGTTAGAAAGGTTGCTGAAGAATTATAAACCTCTCGCATAAATAAATGGTTGTGTCTTTAAAGATACCGTGTTTCTTTTGCTTATCCGAGTAGTATTGGTTGTGCTGTCCTGGCTATGGACATCCCCTCTTTGCGCTACTACGAACCAATATTATAAATCATCCCAGGTTTTTCCGTAATCTCGGACTGGGTATTCAACCCAACAATTGCGTAACCAGTCTCTTCCGTAATTTTCGTGCATACCAATGAACGCTACTTTCTGACCAATTGTAAGGAGATTTTGCCCAATTGTGTTTGACGGGATTAAAATGAATATAGTTTGAGGTTGTGTAGTAATGGTGCTCAGAACGAATGGCGATCGCTAAATGAATACCACACTTTACCTGTTAGATTGTCTAATTATTCAGTCATTAAGTAAATAAACTAGCATCTACATGGAAGTATTCAGCAAGCATCTTTGCTTCTGCTTTAGTAATGCTGCGTTCACCATTGATAATTTCCAAAGCTATTTCCGATGAACCAAATAAGCTAGCTATTGCATCTGTTGTTATATCGCGTGCTTCCATCAGATGCATTAACATTGAATGGGGTGTACCTTCAGGGATTGGATAATGAGTTTCTTCAAACTTCTCAATCAACGTCACCAGCAGTTCCAAAAGCATCTCCTCTTCTAGTGTTCTACTGGGACGATGTTCTAAGTCCTGGGCAATAGTGAGGGCTTGCAAGTTTTCTTCTTCAGTAGTAATTGTTTTTGGCTGATATTTAGCAAGTAGTTTACCGTAAGATTCCGGATTAAAAATACGGGTCATTTTTCCATTAAGCTAAAAATTAAAATTTAAGGTAGGTTGGGTTGAGGAACGAAACCCAACATTTATCAGCATTTGTTGGGTAACGCTTACGCTCAACCCAACCTACAATTTTCCTTAACCTACGCAGTATTGGAAACACTCTTTTCCCCTACACCCCTGTGTTTCTTGGGACATACTATAGAAAATGATACAGGCGATCGCCTCCGAGGAGCAATTCTTGCGATCGCACAATCTTGTGGTACGGGCGTCCCCGCCCGTCCTTTAAATCTGTAATACCACAATAGATTTTTGGATACTTTTTTATTTGGAAGTCTCTAAGCGAAAATTAGAAACCCGGTTTCGCAGAAGTTACCGCAGCCATAGTTCCACGTTAATAAAAACGACTGGGTCTAGTTTCCGCTTCATGTAATACTCAGCTAACAAAATGTCAACTTACTATTACATCAACACGGTTACCAGACCCAGTATGAAAGTTTAAGTATTCAGAGTTTAAATCTTAGCGTCTACCAGTAACACCGCTACGTCTAGGCACTAAGTTGAGATAATCAATCTCAAACGCGGAAATGCGTTGAGCGTAATTACCTTTAGCATTAATGGACTCTGCCATATCGCTGTATTTGCGTGGGTCGCCTTCTGGTAACCGACGTTCTTGAGACTTGCGGCTGTAGAATTTGTCCAGGGTAAAACGCCAGTCGGTGGTGACGGTACCAGCGGTTTCTTGGAAGTCTTCGCCGTAGCGAGGAGTAACCAAGTTGAAGGGGCGTCCTTCCATGCGCTTGCGCTGATAAGGAACAGTGCTTTCGCCAAAGCTGTCGGTGTATTCCTGACTGTCTACAAGAGCGTCAACAAAACCTTTAAAGCCCAAGGTAGCAATTTTAATTGACCAGGCGATTTCTTCATCTTTGTTGTAAGGCTCACGACCTAACAAGCGCTTCAGGCAGATTTCTACCAAACGGTAGTTGTTATTTACTGAGACTACCAAACGGTAAAAAGCTTCAGACTGAGCTAAACCACGGATGAAGTCACGTACGGTAATTGAACCAGTTTTTAGCTGGGATTCTAGATTCTTTTGGCGGTTGAAACTGAGAATCTCGTGTTCGCTGAAAACTTGGCGATACCCCGCCCAAATGATGTTTTGAATGTCAGTATAACTGCTGACATCTTCAAGTCTGTAGATATACGGAGTGTCTTCGTTTTGGTCGGCTTTGCCAAAGCTTTTGACTCTCTGATTTTGACTGCTTGGTTTGTATTGAAGTAATGGCAGTGCCATTTTTGTTTTTCCTCGTTAATTATCAACTATTTCAACAAAGAGTTAGGACAACTGAAAAAGGGGCGATCGCTCAACATCCTCATTCATCCTTAACTTATTTTCCCGCATTCGGTTCTTCGCCAGAAGTGTTGACGAAAAATCTAGCTTCTACCGCGATGGGAAACTCGCAGTAGGACTGATGGAAACAGGAATACCTTCAGGCTTTGTCTCCCGTGTTGTGTTGGGAATCTGGATGCTTGCGGTGTTAACCGACGTATACTTAACAGGATTAACCCTGATAGAACTCGCCATAGCCATGAAGTTGTTGATGTCGCCCCACTTGTAGCGTTCTTCCTCTTGCTTATCGCGCCAGTAGTTTCCGTAGCGGGGTGTCACCAAGTTAAAAGGTCTATCCTTAAAGCGACGGCGTTGGTAAGGAACTGTATTCTCACCAAAACTAGTCAGATACTCTTCAGAGTCCAACAAAGCATCAACAAAACCGTCAAAACCCAGGGTAGCAATTTTAATTGACCAAGCGATTTCTTCGTCTTTGTTGTAAGGCGCACGTCCTAACAGCCGCTTCAAGGTGACTTCTACAACACGGTAATTGGAGTTTGTCTCAACCACCAAGCGACGGTAACCTTCTGACTTTGCTAAACCCCGAACGAAGTCACGTACAGTAATTGCGCGATTCTTCAACTGTGACTCTAAATTTGTCTGGCGGTAGAAATTCAAGATTTCGTGTTCGCTGACAACTTGACGATAAGCAGCCCAAATTAACTCTTTGATTTCGCTATCAGAAGGAGAATCTTCTAAGCGATAAATTCTAGGAGTGTCTTCGTTAGGAACTTCGTAACCAGCAACGCGCTGGTTTTGGGAACTGGGTTTGTATTCAAGAATGGGGATTGGCATGGTTGATAGTTGATAGTTGTTGGTTGATAGTTGATAGTTGTTGGTTGATAGTTGATAGTTGTTGGTTGATAGTTG
>JAWQFQ010000021.1:0-31710 GCA_035967975.1 Scytonema sp. PMC 1070.18 | reverse complement strand
ATAGTTGTTGGTTGATTTTTCAATTAACCACTAACCACTAACCACTAACTACTAACCACTAACCACTAACCACTAACCACGAACTAAATTGTCTTATTTTCAGGAACATAACGATAAGGAAGGGCAACTTTTGTGGGTTTCACAGTTGGTTGCGCTGCTGCTTGACTGTAGGATTCAGGAAGCTCTACGTCAGCGATGTAATTTCTGGCTCTGTCTTGTGTACGCTGATAACTCATGCCACCCGGAGCGATACTTGCTGCCATTGTTAGGAAGTTAGCAGGAATAGAACCACGGACTCCTCTGTCCACAGATTGTCCTGAAAGTGCAACCTGATAATAAGAACGACCTGCGAAGGATTGTTCCATCAAGCGATTGCGCCAGTAATCAGCGTAGCGGGGGTTCACCAAGTTAAAGGGTCTGTCTTTGAATCGGCGACGTTGGAAAGGAACGATGTCATCGCCAAAGTTCTGGCGGTATTCGTCGCTGTCCACCAATGCATCAATGAAACCATTCAACCCTTTTGTTGCAATGACGATCGACCAAGCAATCTGTTCATCTTTATTATAGGTAGCACGTCCTAAAAACCGCTTGAAGCTGATATCTACCAAGCGGTAATTGGAGTTAGTTTCTCCTACAAGTTGGCGGTAAACCTCCGATTTACCCAATCCCCGGATCAAGTCCCGAACGTTAATTGCCCGATTTCGCAGTTGAGATTCCAGATAGAGTTGACGGTGGCTTTCTAAAATGAGGTGTTCGCTAAAAATTTGCCGATATCCTGCCCAAATGATGGCATCAACATCAGCATCTGAGATGGCGTCTGTCAACCGATAAATTGGAGGTGTGTCTTCACCAGGAACTTCGTATCCTTCGACACGCTGGTTTTGCGTGGTTGGTAAAACTGAAAGCAGTGGTATTGACATTTTTAACTTTTACCTTGTTTTATGTTATGGAAGGAACTAGTTAGTTGTTAGTAGATAGTGGTTAGTAGTTAGTTGAATTTTCTACTAACTACTAACTACTAACTACTCACAACTCCTTGAGCTAACTGTACGCGGGCGCGGACTACTTTCTCAGCATCAGCTTCTAGTATTTCCTTAAATCTAGATTGGATAGGGCTTTGTAAATCGGGTATTTTCACTAGCCCTTGCAAACCAACAGTAGCGGCATAGCGAATCGACCAATCTGAATCGAGGGAAATAGAAAGCAAGGTTTCCATTGCTTTGGTTTGCGCTTTTAGGCGTTCCGCAGCATCCAGTTTGTGCCAGTGTAAATTGCCCAATCCCTTAGCTGCAGCACGACGAACACTTGGTGCAAAGTCTGTGGCAGCTGCTACAAGTAACACATCTATGGCGCGGGGGTCACCGATCGCCGCTAAGGTGCGAATTGAGTAAGCCCGTGCGCCATAGTTATATTCGTCGATTTGCTCTAGCAATTGAGGAACTGCAACATCGCCCAACTCTACCAATCCAGTCACGGCTGCGATCGCTGCACCTGGGTTGTTGTAACCGAATACTGTTATGAGAGTTGGAATTGCTGCCACATCTTTTGAGAAAGCCAATTTTTGCACCGCCGCCACCATTCGCGCTGGTGAGTCCGCCTCGGTAACGGCGCGAATTAATTGTTGGGTGTCAGTCATTTGTTATGAGTTAGTTGTTAATGGTTAGTTGTTAGTGGTTAATTGTTAGTTGAAAACTACTAACTACTAACTACTAACCACTAACCGATCGCTACAACAACGAATCCATCAGATTCATAACCCGAATGGCGTCATCAGTAAGGGAGAGTGCATCTGGCTCCTGTTGGAGTTGATGCTCTAGCAAGCCTTTGAGGGCAATAAGTTTAAAACTATTTTCTACTGAGGCTTTAGCAATGGCATCTGCTGCTGCTATGTACCCTATTGCGCCTAAGTCTCCTAAGGCAATGCGACGCAATTTCAAGTCGTTGCTTTCCAACGTTTTCACTAAACGTTCCCCGTATTGGGAGTTCTGTGTCAGTTGGTACATCGCTCTAGCTGCGGCGCACTGTACCCTTGGTACGGGATGCTCCAGAAAAGGTTGAATTAGGGGAATAGCCTCAGTCGCATCAATTGCTCCTAAGGCTTCTAAAACCGCTTCATATGGCTGGGTTAAATGAGGGCGTCCCGGTACTTGCACGGCTGCTTCTACACCCCCATCTAGCAGTTGTATCAGTGCAGTTTTAGCGCTGGGGTCGCGCAGCATTTCTAATGCTAGAGCTGCTGCTTCCCGCACGTAGAAGTCGGGGCATTCCAAGCACTGAATTAAGCCAGGAACGGCTTTTGTGTTGCCTAATTTCCCCAACGCCCTAGCCGCATTACGTCGTAGAGGATAGCCTCCCAGTTCTGTCCTGTCGGCTTCATCTTCTAGCGCCGCAATCAGGGCATCTACAGCTTCTTCCGACTTTATACGAAACTTACCCAGCCACCAAGCGGCATAGTAGCGGAGACCCAAATCTGATGATTGTAGCTGTGCAATTGCTTGCTCGGCTGTCAGTGGTTGTCCGTTATTTGCAAAATCTTCTTCCGTACCGGGTTCTATCATTGCTAAAGCTTTAGTTAGCTTCTGCTGCGCTTTCAGCGGTTAAAGGTTCAATTTTGACGATTTTCGCGCCCATGCGGGTAATACGTTGCATTTCTTCGTTCATCCGGCTGTATGGCACTGTGATGAATACACTACCACTACGACGGATGTCGTAGCTATTCTTGTCATTCTCGGTATTCTGACGCAAGCCTACGACTTCATAACGAAACATCCGGCTGCTTGCACTAGAGATACCACCAGTTCCAACTGTAGTTTGACCGAACATCCTCTTTCTCCTGTAGTGTTGCTTGTTAACTAGTCAGGGACAGGGTGTAGGGGGTAGGGTGTAGTGAATTTTTCCCTACACCCCACACCCCACACCCAAGACCCAACATTATGCTGGGTTGATGCTAACGATTTTCCCGCCTTGGCGCTGAAGTTGCTGCAATTTTTCTGAAAGGCGTTCGTAAGGCACAAAGTAAGCGGTGCTGCTGCGGCGAACTCTGGGGTAACCGGGACCGAGAAGCCCTGTGACTTCGATCCGATAGACGCGATCGCCTTCTCCAACTGCGTTCCCTAAATTTTTCCGAGGAGCTACATCGCTGGATGAACGGAATCCCCAGTTTTCATTTTGACCAGAAGGACCTACTATTGAAGCGGCACTGTTCGTTGCCAATTCCCTTGCTAAGCGGGAGGTTTTACCTTCTACTTGGGCGCGATCGCTATTGGCATAACCCCGGTATAACCTGAACATCCGATTAAACCCTACGGTTTTTTGTCCTGGTTGAGTTGCAAAACCGCGATAGTAGGGTACTACATTATCTCCGTAGTTAGTTTGATACTCTACAGAATCAATGTAAGAGTCTATTTCGGTATCGTACCCTTCGTTATGATACAAGTCCAGGTGATAAACCACTTCCGACTCATCATAAGGAGCTCGACCCAACAGATGCTTATAGTTGAGTTCTATGAAGCGGGTTTGAAAATTGTTGTAGAAAAATTTCTTCTTGTAGAGTTCTGACTTGGCAACGCTACGCACAAACTCCCGCACTGTCAGGTTTCCATCCCGCAGGAGTGATTCTGCGCTTTTGAGCCGTTCTGATGCCATTAAATAGTCATTCCCCAAAACTTGCCGATATACGGCACGAATCACCGCTTCTACCTCATCTTTGCTGGCGTTGGGGCGCAGTTCGACGCGAGGTGTATCGCTAAAAGCTTCTGTTCCCAGCCTGGATGCTGCGGCTGTAATCGCCATTTCTCTTTCCCCCTATTTATTTACACTACGTGGCTACTTTCCACCCAAGTGTCCGATAAGTATTTTTTATCAATCTCTAGGTAAAACAATGCCCGGAGCGAGATCCAACTGCTAAATGCATTCATCCAGCACTTGCATCCCTCTCCGGGCATTACGCAATCTAGCTTAGAGCGTTGATAGCGTAATCAATGTAGGTGTTGGCTTCGTTAGCAGCTTGACCAGAAAGACCGTGGTTAGCTTTGATGTGCTTGAGAGCTTCTACGTACCAGCTGCCGGACAATTCAAAGGAACGGTTGATTTCATCCAAACCAGCGATTAAGTACTCATCCATTGGACCTGTACCACCAGCAACCAAGCAGTAGGTTACCATACGTAGGTAGTGACCAACGTCACGAGCACACTTGGACTTACCACGAGAATCAGCAGCGTACTGAGGTCCCTGCATTTGGGTGGTGTAGGGGAACTTTTGATATACAGCTTGAGCTGCACCATCAATTAGGCGCTGAGAATTTTGAGTCAAAGAGCGAGCAGCTTCCATGCTAGCAGTAGCACGCTCAAAACGACCGTTAACAGCTTGTAATTCGGTGTTGCCCAGAAAACGTCCTTGGGTATCAGCAGCTGCAATTGCTTCGGTAATTGGGGTTTTCATCGTGTTCAATCTCCTTGATGTTATAGATTTTTATGCCTAAATACCTTTTTTTTGGTACTGGCTTTTCTCTCGTTACTAGGCAACTGCAGCAGCAGCGCGATCGAAGTAGCCAGCTACTTCAGACATGAGTTGGCTACAGTCACCTTGGGTAATACCTGCTGGATCGTTAGCAATCTTGATAGCAGCATCCTTCATCTTCTGTACGCCAGAAGCAACGGAAGAACCAGGAGTACCCAAAGCTTGGTAGGTTTCGCGCAAGCCATTCAAGCAACGGTCATCGAGGACGCTAGCGTCACCTGCTAAGATTGCGTAGGTAACATAGCGTAAGATGATTTCCATGTCGCGCAGACAAGCAGCCATGCGACGGTTGGTGTAAGCATTACCGCCAGGAGCAATCAACTGGGGTTGATCTTCAAACAGAGAACGAGCGGCATCGGTAACGATCTTGGAAGCATTGCTGGTGATGCGGTTTACGGTATCCAAGCGCTTGTTTCCGTCTTTCACCATGTTGGTCAGAGCATCTAGTTGCTCGTTGCTTAGGAATTCTCCTCTGGAATCGGCTTGGGAAACTACCTTAGCGAATGCGTCTAACATGGACTTTTTCTCCTAATCGCTTAGTTGAGTGCTGTCTTGATTAAAACTGGGAATGTTTTATGAATTTTGGAATGGCAAACAACAGACCCTTCAAGTCAAGCTGTTTCTCGACCTCTCTCACGCTCTCCCCCCTCGTGTGGACGAGAAATTATGAGAAACTGGGGTCATTTTATGAGAAACTGGCAAGCTTTGAATTTAACTGCCTTGTTTAACTTTCGTCTGTTCTTTAACCCCTCCAGATTATGTTTATACAACGCTATTGGGGCATAATCTGTTACAAATTATGAATAAATGAGATAGACCAATAAGAAAAGCCTCAAATCCTTTACATATAAGGACTTTGCCTGAGAAAGGAATCTTTTTTTTGTAACAAAACTTCATGAACGATCTACCCAAAGCGTGATCTGCGATTGTTCAGATTTTTTTAAGTTTGTTGCTAATCCAGCCATAACAACATATTCAAGTTTCTCATTCCATCTTTAACCCTCAATCAAGATGTAAATTTTTCTTAACATAAGGGGCCAAAAAATTTCCAAGAGACTCGGAAATTTTTTCCTTGAGGAGATGAGGAGATAAGGGAGTTTCAAATAAAACAGTCGGACAGTATTTCTTGTGGTACGGGCGTCCTCGCCCGTGAACGAGCAGATACCACATTCGGTCCAAATTTATTTCTTGGAAGTCCCTAAAGCGGCATTAAAATTGCAGGGTGGGAACGCTAGCATTACCCACCCTACACGCAATACTGCAAGGGATAAGACAAATTGATTAACATTTAACCCTACACAGGAAATTAGAAACCCGGTATCTTGGAGATACCGGGTTTCTGACACCGCTAAACTTCACAGCCCATTTCCAAAGCGAATGCAATTCGAGAACGTACAACTTTATCTGACTCTTGATTATGCGCCACCTGCAAAACGGAGTAAGCTTCAGGAGTGGCAATTTCTTGCAAAGAAACCGCAGCCGCGTAACGCAGTCCCCAATCCTCAGGAGTGAGTAACGCCCACGTCAGTTTTTCAACAGCACATTGGACAATGCCTCGATTACTTGTATGAGTGCTGCTAATCTGTCCCAATCCTCGTGCTGCAATCCGACGGACGTTTCCCTGACAGTGATTGGCTACCTCTGTACCCACAACTTCTGCTAGCAAATTTGTTGCTCTTGGGTCACCAATTTGAGCTAAAGCTTGAATAATGTGAGCTTGTAAACCTTGGTCAGTAGAATTACGATAGGCACAAATAAGTGGTTCTACAGTTGCAGGTGCTAGCTTGACCAAAGCTTCAACCGCTACAGTCCGCGCAGACGGATAGTGACAATTCAAAGCTTGAATAAGTGCAACGATAGCAGCCTCAGAGGGTGTACTGATAGATATCGCCTGAATTGCAGAGATAATGTCATCTGGAGATGAGGCTTGGTCTAATTGCACAACCCATCTCTCTGTATCTTGACATTTAAATGTATTCATGTATCTTTCTTTTAACTAACTGTGTAAGCATTTAGCATTTCATATCATGTCCGCTTATATACCTTGAATAAAACTCACGCATAAGGGCGCAGTCGTTCCCGCAGGGTAGACGCAAAGGCACTAAGAAGTTAAGAAAGTTTTATTATGGTTATGCTCAAAGGATATGATATCGGCTATGAGACTCCTATGTGATTTTTGAAAAAAACTCAGTACACCTTAATATTCTAGAAACCTATTGCCTATTCCCCATTGCCTATTGCCATTCCCCATTGCCTATTGCCTATTCCCCATTGCCTATTGCCTATTCCCCATTGCCTATTCCCCATTGCCTATTCCCCTATTCATCACAGTTGAATCAATAAATTATCAATCGCTTTAAAAAGTATCTTGGGTATTTCTCCATCACAGTTATCACTGTCTAAAACGGATTCCAGAATTCTCTTGAGATTGAGCAGCTTTAAACTATTGGGAACTTTTGCTGTGAGAATAGCTGCGATCGCCTGTCGATGACCGACCGCACCCAAATCAAAAACAGCAGCCCAGCGCAAATACATATTCTCGTGGTTGAGATTGTGAAGAATGCGTTCGAGATAGTGGGGTTGCTGGGTCAAAAGATACAAGTAGCGAGCTACGGCACATTGTACTCGTTCGGAAGGATGATTGAGAAAAGTCTCAACTTCAGAACGTACTGACCAAACTTGTAAAGCGGCTAGAGCTTCAATCAAGGCTTCTAATGGTTTTTCTTGACTTGATTGCAGAAGATTCAACAGGGGGTCAACAGCCCTGCGATCGCCAATAGCTGCTAGGGCTTGAATAACGGCTTCTCGCAAGCGCAAATCCTCATCACATTCGAGTGCTGCGATTAACGAGGGTACTGCTTGCGGATTTTTGAGTTGACCTAACGCCCTTGCTGCTTGACGACGTAGGGGATACCCTCCTGAAGGAATGCGATAGCGATCGTCAAACAGAGCCTCGCACAGCGCCGTACAACCAGATTGTACCTGATGCTTCCCTAGCCACCAAGCAGCATAATAGCGAATCTGATTATCTTCACTGTCAAGCCCAGCAATGGCTGTTTCTGGTGAAAGAATTGGTTCGGTATGTTGAGTGATTGTCATAAGTCTTGGAAAAAAGCAAAAGTAAAAAGTAAAAAGAGATAATTTCTTTTGCCTTTTTACTTTTTACTTTTTACTTGTTATGCTTGTGAAATATTGACTATCTTACCGCCGCGCTTGTGGATTTCTTGGTATGTGGCGGAAAGTCGTTCGTAGGGTACAGTATAAACTTGTCTACTACGACGCACTGCTACATTGGTGTTTTGTCCGCCGAGGATGGCTTCAATGACAAATACACGATTATCTCCTCGTGTAGGAGAACTGACGAGTGATGGTGTGGTTCCAGAACCACCTGAAGCTGATGTTGGTGGAACAATCATGTTTGCTAGATTCATTGAGACTTTCGAGCGCAAACGCGAATTTTTCCCACCATATTGAGCGTTATCGCTGTTACCGTTCCCACGGTAAAGGGTGAATATCCGGTTAAAGCCTACCGTTTTCATACCTGGAATGGATTTAAATCCACGATGATAGGGAACAGTAGAAGTTCCAAAGGCGCTTTCGTATTCTGGGCTGTAGATGTAGGAATCTATTTCTGCATCATAGCCGCGAGAAGCGTAGAGGTCTACATGGTAAGCAATTTCTGACTGGTCGTAGGGAGCACGTCCGAGTAAATGCTTGTAGTTTAACTCGATAAAACGTCCTTGAGAGTTATTGTGGAAAAAGCACTCTTTGTAAAATTCGGATTTAGCTAAAATCTCAATAAATTGTTGGACACTGATTTTACCGTTCCGCAACAAAGCTTCAGCGGTTGCGAACTTTTGACTTCCATAGACTCCCTGACGTCCGAAAACCTGTTCGTAAGCAGCTCGAAATATCAATTGCAAATCGTCTTCACTCCAGTTAGGACGCAATTCAGCTTTTGTCCCAACCAAATCTCTAATTCCTAGTCGTTCTATGACTGCACTAGTCATTGTTTTATGGCTCCTAGTTTGCTAATTGCTAATTGTTAATTGCTAATCGTCAATTCCTCGCTGATGATGAATGGCTAATTGCTAATTGCTAAGTGCTAACTCAGATATTAGCCATTAGCCATTAGCCATTAGCCATTAGCAAAGGACTGTGTATTATTGTTTTACTGGTGCAGTACGATTAGCTCAACGCATTAATTGCATAGTTGATGTAGGTGTTGGCTTCACCAGCCGCATCACCTTTCAAACCGTGATTGTCGCGGACAAATTCTAGCGCAGCTACATACCAGCTAGGAGACAAACCAAGAGCGCTGTTGAGTTCGTTTAAACCTGCAACAACATACTCATCCAAAGGACCAGTTCCACCCACCACACAGCAGTAGCTAATGGTGCGGAGATAGTGGTCGATATCTCGCACGCACTTAGATTTTCCTTCTGGAGTGGAAGCGTATTGAGGTCCCTGCATTTGGGTGGTATAAGGGAATTTTTGATAGACGTGATTTGCTGCTGCTTCTGCCCATTTTTTACCATTTTGAGCAAATGCTTTTGCTGCGTCCAAACCTGCACGGGCGCGGTTAAAACGACCAAAAACGCCTTGTAATTCGGTGTTGCTCAGATAAGAACCGCGAATATCAGCAGTGGCGATCGCTTCAGTTAATGGGGTTTTCATAGGTCTGTGCTTCTCCAATATTTGTCTTTGAAATGACTAAAAATCAGTTTGGGTAATTGAAAAGGTGTTACTAAACAACTGCATTAGTAGCACGGTCGAAATAGCTAGCCACTTCAGACATGAGTTGGCTGCAGTCCCCTTGGGTAATACCGTTGGAGTCATTAGCGATGTTGATAGCAGCATCTTTCATCTTTTTGATTCCAGAAGCGACTGCATCACCGGGAGTTCCTAAAGCTTGATAAGTTTCACGCAGACCATTCAAGCAGCGATCGTCCATAACACTAGCATCACCTGCTAATACAGAATAGGTAACATAGCGCAGAATAAATCCTAAGTCACGGATACAAGCAGCCTGATTGCGGTTGTGGAAGCAAGCACCACCAGCATTAAAAACTTCAGGACGTTCAGCTACCAAAGAACGATATGCATTTGCCACAATTGAGGAAGCGTTACTGGTGAGTCGATTAACAACATCTAAACGCTTATTGCTGTCTGCAACTAATGATGAAAGCCCGTTAATTTCATCTTCGCTCAGGTAAGAACCTTTTCTGTCAGCTTGTTCAACAACTTTAGAAAAAGCATCTAGCATCTCTATTTCTCCTCAATTTCATTGCATCTCATTCAAGCTGTAAACCAGCTTCTTTAAGGTTCAGTAGCAATCTATTGATTAAGTCAAAAGCATAGAAACATTCAGCAACAATTGCAAATATAAGCCATACAAAATACTTAATATTAATGTGCAATTATTGCCTATTAGTTTTTAGCTTTTGCTTGATTTTTGATTGCGTTTTTAACCTTGTTGGTATTTTATCTACTGCTTTAGTCACTTTTTTCTTAAATTTTATGAATGAATGTAAAACATGACAACTTTGAACTCAAGTTATTTGTCAGTCCAGCTTTGGGTTAAATTCACTTACCGATAGGTTTACAATTGAAAAATTTTCTTTATTTATCTTCATCTAATTAGATAGGCATCTAATTAGATGTAATAAATATCACTGTTAAATTATGGAATTTTGACACTCGGAAAGCTCTACAGTTGACACTTAGGATAATGTAACGACAGTAAATTACATACCTACTCAAGAATGAGAATCTTTTTTTTGATACCTTTCTTGTCTGTAATTAGGTAGATCCAGATTTTTAATTTATGAGTAACATTTCTTAAAAATTTTGAAAAATCTGTATTTTATATAACAATTTTGAGGATTTTCTACTGAGTTAAATGACAAATCTCCAAAAGCACCAATTTTCCAGCAAACACAAGCTATTGAAAACAATCTTGTCCAGATTTATCAAGGCTTGGGTGCAAGGAACGGTTGTAAAGATACGTAAACTTAAGTAAAGACGATTTTTCAGTTTTCTCATTTTTAAAAGAATGAGGCTAGTAGTTGCGCTTTAGCGCATGCATCGCAACTACGAACAATAACGCCAACCACAGATACATCCAGAAGTCAAGCGCCAACTCAAAAATCTCACTCAGGAAAACAAATGTACTGTACGGAATTTAATCCGAGAGGCGATTGAACAGTATTTGGTAAGCAATGCAATACTGCTCGGTGAAGCGAAAATGAGAAACCCAGTCACTTCTGCAAAACCGGGTTTCTGAGGTCTCAACTATCGTGCTTCCGACAAGTATTGGTAATAAGTAAGCGTTCAGCCCTTTGCACCGCAGCGTCGAGCTTTTATGAGCTATGGAAGTGTTTATAATGGGACAAGGGAACAACTAGAAAATGCAAGGGAAACAGGCGATCGCACGAAGCTACTGCTGAAGGCTGAAGTGCTGAACGCTTACGTAAATAATGTGTGTGTTCACTAGAGATATATTTGCAATCGTTCTACCATTGATACAATAAAATAACCCGATAAATTTCATACTCCAAACTATGACTATTTCTAAAGAACTAGAATCCACCCAAGATATCTCAAAAGATGTTATCTTTCCTCCTAGTGATTTATATAGCGATGAACCTCCCTTGGAAAGCGAATTACATCTAGAGCAAATAATGCTCTTACTCAAATGTCTAAAATGGTTGTGGCGGGATAAAAATGATTTTTACGCTGCTGGCAACCTCACCATTTACTATAGCCCACACCAAAAAAAATCAGAAGACTTTCGGGGTCCAGATTTCTTTGTTGTGCTGGAAACTGAACGCAAAACCCGTAAAAGTTGGGTAGTGTGGGAAGAAGATGGTAAATATCCTAACTTGATTCTGGAAATTCTTTCGGAATCAACCGCTAATACCGACAAAGACTTAAAGAAAAAAATCTATCAAGATACTTTTCGCACACCTGATTATTTTTGGTTCGATCCATATACACTAGAATTTGCAGGATTTCATTTATTAGATGGTAAATATCAACCCTTAGAACCCAATTCTCAAGGACATTTGTGGAGTCAGCAATTAGGTTTATATTTGGGAATTCATCAAGGACTATTACGATTTTTTACACCAGAAGGTCAACTTGTACTAACACCAGAAGAAATAGCAGAACAAGCAACTCAAAAAGCGGAACAAGCAACTCAAAAAGCGGAACGCTTGGCTGCTAAACTGCGGGAATTAAATATAGATCCAGACACAATTTAGCGTCTTCTAAAATCTACCTTTAATTCCCATTATTCAAAAGCTGATAGTTTACCATTGCACAAGTGGCGATTGTTATAGTTTCATTATTGCGCTATACCAACACGCTTAAAGTAGTCCAAATTTAAAAAACGAGAGTACAGTTCTAGAATGCGTTCTGATGTCAGACTCGTTTTTTGAGTAGATTCTCGGTTTGACATAACCTCAAACCAGGTATTTAGGTGCTCTATTCTAAGACGAGTCATGTCAAAGTCCTTCCAGTGAGCTAACGCTACACTGATCCTTTCAAAGAAAGGTATATATGCGATATCTACAAGACTCACAGTTTTTCCCATAAAATACGGACCACCAGCAGAGCTAATCGCATTGTCCAGAAATCGTAACTCGGACTCTAAGTGAGTACGCAGCTGGTCATCTTTTGTCATTGAGTCAACTTCAGCAGTAGGCTTGTGAGAAAGATAGCTGTAGGAGAGCTTTACGAACTTTGAGTCACAACGGTTCATGAGGATTCTTACACGCGATCGCGCTGCTGGCTCATTAGGTATAAGGGTAATCCCATTGTCGCCAAACACTTCACATAAGTATTCGTTGACCACCAAGGATTCATAAACTACAGTCTCCCCATGCTTGATGACTGGCACAGTTCCATTAGGATTGAGAGTGAGAAACCAGTCGGTTTTATTATCTAAGCCTAGCTCAATTTCGTGATCATCAAAATCCACTTGAAGTTCGAGCAGTGTTAGCCAACTACGTTGAGCATAGGGACAGTTGCGGTTGGTATAAAAAAGTAATGGATTTATGGTATTCATCGGCTAATTAGTTTGTGTTTACTCTTAATTTATTAGAGTAACAGCATCTGCGCTTACATTGAGCATCAGTTAGTTCTACTGACCTCGATAAGAATAAAAGAACGCATAAAGGTTTGTCAGGGGCGTAGAAACCCGGTATCTCCGAGATACCGGGTTTCTAAATAACTGTTTAACTTCAACTGTGATATCCTTAAGGGCGTGCAAAGTGAAATCACCTCAATTTGTCGTCTTTTTGCTGTTTCTAGCAGAGCTTTCTTTGAGATTTCTTATAGTAACCATAAGAGCTTTCCTTGAAATTTCTTATAGTAACCATAAATGTAATAAGTGAAAGGTTTCAAAAAGCTTGATACCTTGAACAATACCTTCACCAAAATTAGAGCCTTGAAAAAGACAAACTTATATATGACAAAGGTTTCAGACTAAAATATGAGTTTCAAACCATCACTCCAAACTCTCATTATGTCATAAATGGTAAAAAAAAATGATGAAGGTTTGACTCCAAAAAACTGGTTATGGTGTTGACAACAGTTATCAATGAAAGCTAATGTGTGAAAAATAGTATATTTATTAAGAATAATATACGAGCAACCCTTACCTGACAGGCAAATTCCGTGTTAGAAGCATGCATATTCGCAACAATATTATGCGGATTTTTCGGCATCATCCTGAAAAAAAACCTTGTGATGAAGATTATCTCTATGGATGTCATGAGTACGGGGGTGATCGCCTATTACGTACTAGTTGCATCGCGAGAGGGATTATTCACACCAATTGTGTCAGACCTCAAAAAGGGAGCTTACTCCGACCCAGTTCCCCAGGCGGTTATATTAACGGCAATTGTAATCGGCTTTTCGATTCAAGCCTTAATGCTGGTCGGTGTCATGAAACTGGCGCGGGATAATCCAACATTAGAAAGCAACGAGATCGAGAAGAACAATACGCCATGACTACGATTACGCTTGTATGGATTGCACTACCGTTTTTTTTGGGGTTCGTCATTTATCTGCTTCCTAAACTTGACAAATACCTCGCAATATGCGTGGCTTTAACGTCGGTCGGGTATGCGTTGCAGCTATTTGTCGAGCGATCGCCACTAACACTGAAGTTACTCGATCATTTCGGTGTCACATTAGTAGTTGACTCGTTGAGCGGCTACTTTATATTAACGAATGGACTGGTCACGGCAGCGGTCCTCCTTTATTGTTGGTACACCAATAAGACAGCTTTTTTTTACGCGCAAACCATCATTTTGCATGGTAGCGTCAATGCTGCGTTTGTCTGTTCAGATTTGATCAGTTTATACGTAGCGTTAGAGGTGAGCAGTATTGCCGCGTTTCTCTTGATTACCTATCCCCGGAGCGATCGCTCGATTTGGGTCGGCTTACGCTATCTCTTTATTAGCAACGTGGCAATGCTTTTTTATCTTGTTGGCGCAGTGTTGGTCTACCAGGCGCATCATTCATTTGCGTTTGTAGGTTTGCACGGAGCACCACCGGAGGCGCTTGCCCTCATTTTTATGGCACTCTTGACAAAAGGGGGAATTTTTGTATCAGGATTGTGGTTGCCATTGACTCACTCCGAATCGGAAACGCCGGTGTCAGCCTTGCTGTCGGGAGTTGTGGTAAAAACTGGCGTCTTTCCTCTGGTACGTTGTGCTCTGATTCTGGATGAGGTTGACCCCATCGTGAGAATTTTCGGAGTTGGAACCGCGCTTCTGGGAGTGCTGTATGCGGTCTTTGAAAAGGATACTAAGCGAATGTTAGCGTTTCATACGATTTCGCAGTTGGGTTTTATCCTCGCCGCCCCGGTCGTAGGTGGTTTTTATGCGCTGACCCACGGACTGGTCAAATCAGCACTCTTCTTGATAGCGGGTGTCTTACCAAGCCGAAATCTAAAGGAACTGCAACACAAGCCAATTAATACTGCTGTCTGGATTGCCTTAGTCATAGCTAGCTTTTCCATTTCGGGTTTTCCTATGTTATCCGGTTTTGGGGCGAAGGTATTGACCACGAAAAATCTGGCAACTTGGCAAGTGATCGGTATGAATATTGCGGCTATTGGAACAGCAATATCCTTCGCCAAATTCATATTTCTGCCGCGTGGGGGAAAAGCAGATATGAACCCCGGTTTCTGGGCTGGAGTGAGCCTGTTGATTGGTGGACTCATTCTGGCAAATGTTGTGTATTACGAGGCGTATACCGTTACAAATATCATCAAACCCCTCGCAACCATTGCCGTAGGATGGTTAGCTTACTTCCTAATTTTTAAACAATTGGCACTCAAGTTGCCGCGTGTAGATGAGGAATTTGAGCATTTGATTGGTGTGATGAGTCTGATATTGCTCCTGCTGTTTTGGAAGGGATTTGTATGGTTGGGCATCTGAATCTAATCTTACGACTGGTCATCTGGTTTCTGCTTACCGCCGATTTCAGTCTGGCAAATATCATGATTGGTGTCAGCATCGCACTGCTATTACCGGGTCGTCAAAAAACCCCGGAAGCATTAAAGGATTGGCTACGGGTGCTGGGTGAAATCATAGTGGCGATTCCGCAGGCGTATTTTGAGGCATTTGAAATCATCTTTCGTCCGCATAACTACGAAGATGTCACAATGGAACAAGTCCAACCTCGACGGACACCAGGGCTGATATTCCTGGATATATTCCTCATCACCTTTACGCCAAAGACCATTGTTTTGAAATACCACAAAAATGGCTGGTACGAAGTCCACCGGATTCAAAGGAGGAAAAAGCCATGAACTTGGTAGTGATGGCAATGATTCTAGCCCTACTCATCCCTATCTACGAGGTATGTAAGGATGATAATGTTTGGCAGAAGATGCTTGCTTTTTCAAGTATCGCGAGTAAGACATCAATCATAATCCTGGTCATATCCGTCTTACGCGATGATTGGATGATCGGTGTTGTAGGGGTAATCATCCTGAGCGTGGGTAATGCCGCATTAATGCTTCTGGCAAATTTAATTAAACGAATGAATGATTTAACGAATGAGTAAGCTATGATAAACGTGTTTATTTATACTTTGATAGGCTTAGGACTTGTCTTTTGGTTTTGGGGGACTTCTCACCTACTTGGTCGGCGATCGGTATTATTCAAGCTACACAGTCTTTCGGTTGCGGATACCCTAGGATCGATGAGTATTATCGTCGGTCTACTCCTCAAGATACCGAATGAATGGCCTCTGCTCCTTCTGGCTATCATCTCCCTGGCTATCTGGAATACGGTGCTGGGGTATGTGTTGGCATACTGTTCTAGTAGTAGGGGTGACTGATTATGGACGATTTCTATATCTACGTTATAGTCGCCCTATTGCCGTTGACCGCTTGCATGGTGGTATTTCAGGTCAATCCATACCATGCCCTGATTGTTCGAGGCATAATGGGAGCGGTGGCGGCAATGGTATATGCGGTTTTAGGGGCGGCTGACGTTGCTTTGACCGAAGCATTAGTAGGTACTATGCTTGCCATGACGCTATATGTGGTTGCAGTGCGTTCATCACTGGTTATGCGTCTTGGCGTGCTCGAAGACAGCTCGAGTGACAAACCCCATTTTGGTCAACTGATGGATGGTTTACGAACAATTCTTAGCAAACACTATATGCGTCTTGAACTGGTGACCTACACGAATATGCAGGCTTTGCACCGGGCGCTGATGGACAAAGAAGTCCATGCAACCTGTGCTAGACCGGAAGATGACAATCAAGACGACGCATTGCATGGGGACAAAAAGCCACCCTACCACACCACGACCAGAGTTCGACGCATCTATGACATCATGAAAACCGAACTTTCATCACCAGCGACAATCTTGACTTATACAAGTACACCAGACTCAAAGGAGGAGCAGCATAAATGAAATGGGTATACATAGCAGCTGGGATATTGTTGTACATCAAAATTCTCATCATGCCTAATCCAGCACCAGACTTACCGGATATCTCTATTGTTGAAGCGGTTGTACAAGATAGTGGGATACCTAATGCGGTTACGGGTATCATTCTCAGGAATCGGCTGTATGACACTATCTTTGAAGTGATTGTATTTACGATCGCGATCGCCGGAGCTAAGTTTTTGCTGGCGGATGAAAGACCGTCCTGCACAATTTATCAATTCAATGATCAACCATCTATAATTCTGGCACGTCTGGGGGCGACAATTGCCGCGTTGGTGAGTATTGAACTGGCGATTCGGGGACATCTGAGTCCCGGCGGTGGTTTTGCAGCTGGGGTAGCTGGCGGAACGGCGATCGGTCTTGTTGCAATTACCTCATCACCGGAGTGGATGCAGGCGATATACAAGCGCTGGCACGCTGCTACATGGGAGAAGGTTTCGGTTCTTATTTTCATTGTAGTAGCAATTATGACTCTGGCTGGAGTAGAATTACCGCATGGAGAGTTGGGCGCACTTTTAAGTGGGGGAGTTATTCCCCTGCTTAATATCCTGGTTGCTGTGAAAGTCGCTTTGGGGTCGTGGGCGGTTATTTTGGTTTTTATTCACTATCGGGGATTGTTGTGAGAATATGTAAAATCCCATTCCGTTTGTAGTTGCGCTGTCTTGCCTGCAGCACGCTTTGAGGCGAACGCGCAAGGGCGCAATTACGAGCCAATAATGATTATTTTTATCAACTTAATTGAGTGTAATCTATACTGAGAATTAGAAAACCGCAGATAAACGCACCCTCAACGCAGATAAGTTTGTATTTTATTCAAACGATTGTCGCTATATAGCAGTCTTAAATTATTCGTGAAAGCTGAGAAACCTGATAACTTTTACGAAACTGGATTTCACCGCACCTCAACTATCGCGCTTTTGAGCAGTATTGTATTTATGCCAACTTAATACTATAAGGAATAGCGAAAATTAGAAACCCGGTATCTTCAATGTACCGGGTTTCAGGCGAGTTGTGGAACCTCTATTATCTTTAACCGAGTCGTATTGTATGCCGACTGACTTAGTCAAACCATTTGCATATATAAATAGTTAGAAAGAATTGAGCTAATTAATAAGGATTAAACCTATTAATTTAGATAGGTATTGATGTTTAACAAAATACTTAATTAGAGTGATATTTTATTCATTTCTTTAAGACATGATTACTCTGTAGAACATTGTGATGCAATAGAAAAGACCGTTTTAAAAAAACGAAAAAGGGTGGAAACCTAGAATATCAAAGGAAATCTAACTATGAAGTCTCCTAATTTATCCAGAATTGTTTGGGCAAGTACCTTTGCTTTTGGTTTAGCAACTTTGTCCGTAACTCTGCCTGTTTCTGCCCAAAACGGAGCTAATGGGACTGGTACAACAGATACCACAGGGACTGGTACAACTAACACTAGAGAAACAACTACTTATCAAGAAAACCGCGAAGTTAGAGAAAATCAGGGTTCGAGCTGGGGCTGGCTTGGCTTACTCGGTCTGATTGGTCTTGCAGGTCTAATCCCCAATCGGTCTAAACCACGTGCATATCCCGATCCTGATGAAGTGACCACCCGTTCTGAGTCCAGCAGATACTAATAGTTCATCGGATGAATTTTGTGAGCATTATTAAAGACGCGCCATGGCGCGTCTTTACAAGTTAAACCTGACATCATATCCTCACCATTAACAATTAGCTCCCCTCATCCCAACCTGCAGTCTTCATTTGCTCCAAAGCCTCATTTAATTATTTGATACGCAATTACGTACATTCATGAGTTCATCTCCGCCATTAAAGCATCTTTAACTTCAGCGTCAAAATCTATTCCAATCGCTTCAGAAAGTCTCCGTAGCGTTTCGCGTGGTAAAGATTTGGCATCCTCACTTTCTATGCGGTACAGGTTAGCCACGCTCATTCCGGCTTGAGCCGCAACCCACGTAGGTGTCAGCTTTTTAGCTTCTCTTGCTTTCCTAATTCTACTGCCTAAATCTGGTAGGTTTACAGTTAGTGTGACTTGCATCTAGTTCATCATGTAATCTTACGTCTCCATTTATTCTCTTAAATTTTAGTCATCATTTCGACTTTTTTCAAGTAATGCGTTTTTAGTTTTACGCGAAGCGTGATAAACTATAATACAATAATAAGCAGTAAAAAAGGCGATCGCCATTCAGCCAAGAATTACTGCGATCGCCCAAAAAGAACAAAATATAACTTTTGTTTATGCTAGCACAAAACCAAGACTCTTCGTTCGACGGATTAACCCACGCTACCGAAAACATTCTCACCCACGCACTCTGGCTTGCCAAACAGAAAGAGGAGATGAGCAAAAGTGAGTATAGAAAGTTCCTCAAACAGCATGGTTGGAAGAACGAAGACAAGCGATACCTTAAGGTGGCTGCAGTGTTCAAGCACTTCAAGAGTGAAGACCTATCCCAAGTCGAGCCAGCTACTATCTTCCGATTAGCAAACAACCCCAAGAAGTACCAATCAGTCATCGACCAGTTACAAAACTTAGAAGAAATCAACCAAGCTGTTGTCCGAGAACTCATCGCCCAGCAAAGGCAGCCCAAAGAACCAGAACAAAAACAAGTTAGTATTTGGCGGCGGACTCAAGATGGAAGACGCTACTGCCAAATTCCACCCATCCACGAGACGGATGAAATAACTGGGACGACTTTACAGAAGATGATGGATGAAGAGGGTTTGACGGCACAGCGCATTGTTGCTGAAGCGGTAGCATTACGTCAGGCTTACAAAGAAGGACGCCTGGTGTTGGTGGAGCCAGAAAGTACTGATTTATCTAGTGAAGAAGAAATATTTAGCGAGCAACAGACTGATTATGATAACATTTTTGTCGATCTCAATCTCACAAACACGACAGATTCTGAAGTTGATGTATTTGAGGAAAAAGATGAAGAATTGTCAGAGTCTGGATGGACAGAAGAACCAGAGCCAGAAAAAGATGACAATACAGTAAATTATGGGGAATATGCAGCTGCTCAATTCCAACAAGAGCGATCGCCTGTGGAATTATTAATTGAGACCTTTCAAACTGCCAACACTTGGGAGCCAATCCGAGAAGCCTTGCTCGTTGGTGAAGACTACAAGCAACAGGCATGGGAGGCACTTACACCTGTTGAGAAAAAGCGGATTAGGGAATTGATGCCAATTGAGGTCAAGAAACTGTCAGCAAGCAAGCAAGCGGGCTTGATTGTTGATTTTAAAGAACTGAGAGAGGGTGTTTACCAGGTGCGGCGAACAGGAAATGTCTTGGGAGAAGTGGTGAGTGCATCAAGGCTGGATGCTTTTTTGGCTCAGTTGCGAGATATATCTAATTAAATTTCATTAGTTAAAGTTTTTCTTGTCTGCTAAGCGATGCTCCGTAGGAGCCGTCGGGCGATCGCCCCTGCAAGTAAATCTTTCAATTCGGTGATTTCGATAATTCCTTGTGCTCCATCGGCTAGGTTAATTTGAATGCGCCCAATTCGTCTGTCGCCAGCACGCACCCGATCGCCCAAACTTTGGCACACTTGTTCTCAAGTTTTACTCCTTTAGTTGAATCAATCAGTTCTTAAAACTTCATAGACTGTAAATACCAAGCAATGAATGTAGAAATTCCTAGTTCTAGACCTAGCTAGGAATTTTTTATTAACCTATAAATTGAGATATATATCTTCAGAAATACCCCTATTTAATCTCTCTTTAAGACTATAAACAATTAAATCTCCTGGCAGATTGGCTCTTAATCTCTCAATTGTTATTCTGTTATTGTCAATCAAAAATTAACCAAATTAAAAACAATGAACATTCTAGCTTGGGTTGTTTTAGGTCTTCTAGCAGGCGCGATCGCTAAAGCTATATATCCTGGTCACCAAGGCGGTGGAATTTTAGGAACAATCTTGTTAGGAATTATCGGTGCATTTGTCGGCGGTAGTTTGGGTGTACTCTTCAGCACGGGATCTTTTGCTCTGGCAGCTCCCACTCTCAGTATTCCCGGCATTGCTCTAGCTGTTGTTGGTGCGCTCGTTGCTATCTTTATATGGAACGCAATAGCTCGTAGTGCCGTCTAAGAAGTTAAAACTACCTACTTTATAGTAAACCTTGGGGGACTCATCTTACTATTTATCCCCTGAATTTAATAAAAACACAGCGCTTCTCTGTTCTTAGAGAAGCGTTATATTTATATTTGTTCTTATAGAGGGCGATCGTCCTTCATGGTAAATAATGCTGCAAATCTCTCCCACAATTATTATCTCCGATAGCGAGATTGAAATGAGTGCAATTCGCTCATCTGGCGCTGGAGGTCAAAATGTCAACAAGGTTGCCACTGCGATTCACTTACGCTTCGACATTCGAGCTTCATCATTACCCGACTTTTATAAAGAACAACTTTTAAAACTTAAAGATAGACGTATTACTCAAGAGGGAGTTATTGTTATTAAATCTCAAGAACATCGCACTCAAGAGCAGAACAAAGAAGAAGCGTTGAGACGACTTCAAGAACTGATTAAAAGTGTAACTTTAGTGAAGATAAAACGTAAACCCACCAAACCAACTCACAGTTCTCAAAAAAAGCGTCTTGAGCGCAAAAGTAAGAGAGGACAGATTAAGTCCGCTAGACGCCAGGTTACAGATATTGATTGACGAGTGCGATGTGTCTAAGAGGATGTTTTAAAAGTCTTCTCGTCAGTAGCATACACATTTCACCTCCACCATTATCCCCCTTAAAAAGGGGGACCGGTAGAGATTTTCCCCCCTTTTTAAGGGGGGCTAGGGGGGATCAACCAGTGCTTGAAATTACAGCCAACTACTTTTCAAACATCCTCTTAGCTTACTTGATTGTGAAACCGAATAAACTCTCCCCAACCACTCTTAGCAAAATCTGAACGATCGTAGAATTGAGAACAACCACGCAAAGGCAGGTATATTGATAGTCCCATTGCACAAGAGACTCTACGTCCGAAAGCCACATTTGCCAAGATAAGCTGAGGTTCATACTCAAGCTTAATGAGATTAATTATTTCATCTAAAACCGTAGTTAATTCTGTACTACTGCCTGTATAACCATCCCTGAGATGTTTCACCAAATCATATAAATCTACAAAATCTTCATCATCAAAATGCACTGCTTGACGCAAAGCACGAGCTATTGCTATCTCAGCATAAATATCGTTTTCAGCAAGTAGTTGACGTAGAAGAGTGGCTAATCGACCCACTGCTTCTGTCAGTTTGTCAATAACTGCTAAATTAGTCGCTGATTGAGTTATTTCAGATCCACTACCGCGTAAATTATTTTGTTGTTCCTCATAGTAGCGCCCGTACTCTTGGACGACTAATTTCGCTAGCTCTGGGGGTGTCATTTCTGGCTGAGTCGTTAAACTTTGTAAAATCTGTGTGTAGGGCCACCCATCCATAGGTTCTAACTCTTGAGAACCAACCATGTAATTGCCATTTGCTCGTAACTGGTATGCGACTTCTATCATACTCATGAGACAGGCATCCATACCAATTAGGCTTACCTTTTGACCAGTATGTTCTTCTGCTTCCCGAAAAGCCTGCTGAATCTTGGCGTTATCGAGGAAGTCCATAGATGAGTCATCAAAAGCTATTGCTCGCGACTCGTCATCTTGGAGTTGCAATACTTCTGTAATTGAGGACAGGAAAAAAGCACGAGATAACCGCCGTGTACTACGAGTTAGCGATCGCACTTCATCCCGACTAGCTTGCAGTTGTATACCACGATTGCGGGCAAAGGCATAAATATCATCTTCTTTCCACCCAGTACCATGATTCCAGAGGATGACTGCATAGTTTTGAGCTGGATAATTTTCAATTCCCCAAATAATAAAGTCTCTCAAGGAAGCAGGGTCTCCCATATTCTGTTCTGGGATGTTCTCAATTGTTGAGTAAACATCAGAAGGGCACAATGGTAAGGAAAAAGTTCTCGTGTTCTGTGGCGAGATGTTCTGAATTTCCTGCTCTTGACTAGCAGAACGGATGTAGAGGCGATAAGTGTTATCACGATTTGATAAAGTATCAAATTGCACTAAAATAGCCACTTCTTCGGTGGAGCCTACTTTTTCCATTTTTTTAATGTCTTTCCATCCTTGAGTCTCCATCGGAAACATTAGCTTTACTTTTTCGCCATTGGATTTCTCAAAAACCTTACCATTGTCTCCTGCCATATAGACCATCAAAGTCCAGCGACGATATATTTGCGTCATGTTTTTATTACTTATCGATAAAGAATATTTGAAGATGATTTTGCCTAATTAAGTAGACAAGAGGTATATATGTATCATAAATAACACTTCATTAAACGAGAGTATACCGAGAAATTAAAGAAGAAGGAACACCACTTCAGTAATATATAGTATTTAAGTATATGGTTTATCATCAGATTAGTACAAATACTGAGGAAAATTCAAATCAATTATATAAAATTGAAATTAAAAAAAGATCGAGATTATTTTCATATAATCTTTACATCTATTTCCCTGGAGCTACTCTAAAATTTTAGCAGGAGCATCCAATCCTTAAATTTGTATATAAGTTGAACATATTTGCGTATGTGCTTTTAACAACACTATTTTAACTTGATACAAATGCTTCGTAAACATTCAGTTCTTAGCCCTTTGCTAAGAGCTTGTGAGAGTATTTATCCAAAATACTATTCCTACGACTACTGAAAGACTCTAATTGCTGAAAGCTGATGAGCATTAGGCTGAATGCTCACAATGTTTCAGCATTTCTGTCACAACTAAGTTGAAATTTGATGCCTATGTAACAGTTAGGAAGAAGTAGTTTGTATTCATATTACTTATATGATGAATGTTTGTGATTAAGTTTTAAAAAACTATAAAAATTAACAAAAAAACGGTTTGTAAAATGAGTTCAGAAGAAGCTTTAAAATTTATAGATAGTTTGTTTTTCCATAGAAGGGGAGAACATTTAAATAAAGTACAAAAGGCAATCTTACATTTTTTTTGGGAAGATGATAAATGCACGTGTAAGGACCTTGCTGACAGGCTTAATTACTCAAGAGCATATCTGAAAAAAGTTTGTAATGAGCTTTGGACATTATTGTCGAAGTTGATGGAGGAAAAAGTTTCAAGAGCAAATTTTAAAGCTGTAGTACAGAAGAGGTTTGAAGCTAAAAATCATACATTAATAGATAAATCAAATTCATTATATGCTATTGCTCTTGCTCACGATGATATTAGTGAGGCTGAATTATATGTTGAACGTGGAGATGCAGACGCTGAATCAGAAAGAGATGAAGACGCGATCGCATCTTACAACACAAATATTGGGATACAACTTGACTCTTCCGAAGCTTGGAAGAATCGAGATGTCATGCGTTCCTGTTTAGCGAGATTTAAATATGATAGGGCTGATCAGTTACTGCGTGAAGAAATAACTGTAGCTTATGAAGTTTTCATGATAGCAGTGGATACAACAACAGTTGGTGAAAACATAAAAATTTATATTCATCTTCAGCAAGTTGGAACTCAAGAAAGAAAAGCAGAGGATTTGCTTCAGATTCCAAAAAACAAAGCTATTGGAAGCGAGCTTAACGTAATTGTGACTGCTCCAGGTTTTCAATTTAATGGCGATAACACTACTAGCTTACCCCTTGACCCTGACACTACTCAGGAAAAACAAACTGCTTGTTTCCTACTGACCGCCCTGCATCCAGGCTCAACAAAAATCCAAGCGGAACTCTATTGCGGAGATACCTTTCAAACAACTTTGGAAACCGAAGTACAAGTTGAGCCGCTCAGTAAAGCTGAACCTCACCCACTCGAAGCCGCCCGATCGCGTCCCGTTCCTCAGCCAGAGTTAATTCTTCAAGTGCGGACAATATGGAATGCTGATAAGTCTGAGCATACCTTTAATTATCACCTCGAAACTTTTCAGCCACGACTGTTATTTGCGGACGATAAGTTTAACTGCAATTCAACGTCTTTGTCTGCAAATTGGGTTGAGCGATCGCAATTCTTATTAAAAACCACTCTTGAAGAAGCCATTACCAGTCAACCAGAAGATTTCCGCGCCCGCCTTTCCTCCTTAGGTCAGTATTTGTTTCAGTCATTCTTTCCACCAGAATTGCAAAATATTTTCAATAATATACCACGTTTTGATAGCCCTTTTACCTTACTCATTCTAGCTGACCAAGACGCTTGGTTACCGTGGGAACTCTTGTATGATGGACAAGAGTTTCTAGGCGATCGCTTTATCATTGGACGATGGCTTTGGGAGTTAGATAAAACACGCCCCTACGAATTTCCCCTAGGTGCAGTCAACGTTGCACATTATCAAAATGTGGAACAGCCAGAAATTTGGACTGCACTTTTGGAACCACCATTAGCACCGCCGCCTATTGCTTTACCAGGCGGTGTGCTAGCAGACCTAAACTCTACAGATTCCATGCGGGGTTTACACTTAGTTCGATCTGGTCAGTCTTCAGATACTGTAGAGCAACAATATTCTCCGGTACATCTTGACAATAGCAACGAGATGTGCAGTATTGAAAGTGAAGTACAACCCGCCAAATTAACTTTACGTCGAAACCGTCCCCTTGTCACTTTAAGCTACTTGAGTGCAGGTCAACCAGAATTGACTGTGCTAGAAAATACTTGGGCAACTACATTTTTGCAGGCTGGTTGTAGCACGTTTATTGGTCCTCTTTGGGCGGTACAACCCGACGTAGAAGCAGCATTTGTAAGTTCTTTTTATGCAAACCTCTGGTCTGGACAATCCCTCGGTACAGCGTTTCACTCAGCTCGCCAATTTGCTAGAACAATTGTACCTGAATCTCTAGACTGGTTAGCTTATGTGCTTTTTGGAGACCCAATGGCGCGTCCTTATAAACCAGTACAAGGACAGGGCTATGCGATCGTGGAACCTGTTGGTCAAGAAATTGACGAGCCAATCTCCCCAGGAAAATCTATTCGCTTTCGCGTCAGTCTGCGTCGCACACCTCCTGTATGGTATGAAAATCGTTTGATGGAGGTAGCTGAAGATTTCACCTTTGATAATTTACGTGTCTTTACAGTCACGTCTGGATTACAGGTTATTCCCGCTGATTCCATACCGATGACACCTACTGCAACTGGAGATTACCTCGGTTGGTTTACGCTAAATGTTCCTGCTGAGATAAAGAATCAGTCAGTTTTAGTTCAGGTCTACTTTGAAGATGAGGATAAACCCGTTCACAGTTTGCGATTTTCATTAAACATTGTGAATCAGGACAGTGAGAATTAATGAGGGGAGTTGGTAGTCCGATTGGTACATAAATTTAGGGACTTCCAAATAAAAAAGTATCCAAAAATCTCTTGTGGTACGAGCGACACGAGCCGTTAAGTACTGATGGATAAATATTTATATATTTTTTCACCTAAATAAAATTGCTGTATCCCAGTTTTAATGCCTATTGTCTGTTGCCTAGAGCCTCGCTCAACTAGATAATTTATTTTGCACGACTACTTACAGATTCAAAAGACGGGCGGGGACGCCCGTACCACAAGATGGATAATTTATTTCAAAAGACAGGCGGGGACGCCTGTACCACAAGATGGATAATTTATTTCTTGGAAGTCCCTTAGTTGCTCGTTAAACAGACACTCTGCCAGATAGGTCAAGAAATTGACAGCCAGTCTCCTCAGGAAAATCTGTTCACTTTCGCGTCAGCTTAGCTTGCGTTGCACACCTCCTGTATGGTATTAAAATCTTTTAATGGAGGTAGCTAGAGATTTCACCTTTAATAATTTACGTGTTTTTACAGTCACATCCGGATTCCAAGTTGTTCCCGTTGATTCCATACTTATGAGACCTACTGTAACTGGAGATTACTTCAGTTGGTTTACGCTAAGTGTTCCTACTGAAATGAAAAATCAGTCAGTTTTAGTTCAGGTCTACTTTGAGGATGGGGAAAAACCCATTCACAGTTTGCGATTTTCATTAAACATTGTGAATCAGGACAGTGAGGATTAATGAGGGGAGTTGGTAGTCCAGTTGGTGCAAATTTTGCGAATTCTTACCTGGAAATTTTAATTGAGGAAAATTACTACTCAATTGGGCGATGGCGATTTTCCAAACCAGATAATACAGTCTTGGAAGCGCTGACAGAGGAAATTTTAGAATGCTTTGACGCTTTAAGAATAGTTATTAACAATGCAACAAGCCTTGAGCTAGATGCGAATTTGTGCAATCAGTATTTAGTAAAGTTAGCTGAATGGGGACGGACAGCTTACCAAGCATTTTTTGGAGAAGATAGACCAAACAAAATCCTCTCCAACCGCCTGTATGAAAATGTAGCTCCCACTTTTGTTTCTGAAGTTATGCCCTTTCCGTGGGAGGTTTTGTTTGAAGGTAGTGAGGAGGACTACGAACAGGGAAATCCTGAGATGTTTTGGGGACTGCGCTATACCCCCGCTCGGATTCTCAACCCAGAAAAAGATATCGCAGATTATGTTTCGGAGCAAGCGCAACCTTCAGATATGTTGTTTTGTTTGCATCACAGGTTGCTCCACGCTCACAAGAAGGAAAGACCAGAAATTGAAAGGTTGGTTAGTTTATCACATGGTCGCTTCACCCTTTTGGGAACAGCCTGCAATTTGACCAATGGTCAACACAGCGACCCCTTAGGCGATGATTTACTCAGATATCTTTACAATGCCAGCCATAATATGCTGCATTTTGCTTGCCATTGTCAGGAAAGTAAGCTGGGCGATAAACTACTGATTTCTTTTATTCAAGATGAGGAGATGGCAGAAAATGCCCTAGTACTGGAGTTAGAAACGTATAAATTTTTGTTACGACAGGGGCAATTTCTCTATCAACCATTGGTGTTTCTGAACGCTTGTCAGTCTGCAGGAGGTGCGGATGAGTTACGCAGGACATTCAATTTACCCAAAGTATTTATTCAGAACGGTGCAGCCGCAGTGATTGCTACCGCTTGTCCTGTTCCAGATATATTTGCAGCAGAGTTTGCAAAGATATTTTATAAATTTTTTCTACTAGGAAAGGTAGTGGAAAATGAAACAACTGGGGAGACAGGTGCTATATCTATGACCATCGGAGAGGCACTACAAGCGACAAGATGGTATTTTTTGAAGAAGTATAATAATCCGTTGGGTTTAGCTTATGGGGTTTATAGTCCAGCAAGTTATCGGATCAGGATCTTGTGAATACAAAAGAATGCCTTGTTGATAGCTTTTTAGCAGCATACCCTGATTCATCCTGTATCCATTTGTGGTTACCTAAAGCTAAGGTTACTATGCTCTAACCAAGCTATCAAATCCCCAACCACAGTAAAATCTGATAATACATCACCCAGTAGCGATTTCTATTCGCAAAACTTTACAAAGTAAGGCAGCTGACAGCCATTTGTAACAGGTCAGGGTCTTCTACTATTTATTAATTAATTGAGCAGCTACTCATCGAGAATACCACTGTAAAGCAAGTCTCCTAAGTCCCCTTCTTCACAAAGATACCCAACGACTTTCTGAATCTCTTCTTCTTGTAGCTTCCGAACAGTTGTCCGTCCATGATTTCGGTAAACTAGATTGATTCTTTCTGGCTTAGTCCATGCTACTACTTGTGGTGAATGAGTCGAGAGAATTAAATTTTCCTCAAACGTGTATGCTTCAATTTCATTCAGTAACTTTGCTAGCATTCCAGGATGAATTTGTGTCTCCGGCTCTTCAATTATTGTTGTTGCACTAGGATGTGAAGCAATTATTTCTATGAGAATCGATAAAACTCGAAGTGTTCCATCAGAGAGCAATCCAATATTAACTCCATCTAGCAATACTGAAGAAACATACTCTTCGCCTTCGCCTTCCATTTTCTCTGTAGGCTCTTCGCTTAAGACAAACTTCTGTACGGTTATTTTGCTTCCAAGTCCAATTCGCTGACAAACACTTTCAAGTTCATGAAGTTCTCCCGTATCTATACGACGAAGTATTTTACGAGCTAGGCTATCTGCTAGCCCAAAAGAACTATAAGGAACACCTTTGCTATAAACCTTCAAAAGAGAGGGGCGACGTCTAAAGGTTTGACGGACAGGAACTTTTCCAAGAAGGCGAACTCCTCTTAAAACAGCGTAAACCCATTGCATCTCCTCAGGTAGCTTTAGTCGTGAGTTTTTTGGGAGATGTAATTGTCGAAGTGAGTTAGTATTTCCAAGAATAGTAGTAATTGGATCGCCACCATTGCTAAAGGTTGTCACTCCAGTGTCCGTAGTCCACAGAAGTTCCTTGTCTCCATCAACATATTGACAGTGTTCATTCCAGGAGAACTGACTCTCCTCTGAGCTATCACTCATGGAATCATCTATATCTGGGTCTTCGGTGGAATTGGGTAGAGATATCACTTCATACCTATATATAAGCCGACGCTCAGTTGGTGTTACAATTTCGATATTTAATATGTTGGGAATGCTATCACTGTCAAATAGCCGAACTCGACTGGTCCTACCAGTAGCCCATGATGAAATAGCTGTCATACCTTCAAGGATAGCTGATTTGCCAGCCCCGTTTCGACCAACTAATACCCCAACTCCGTCAACCAGAGACACAGAAACCTGACCGCCTAGAACAGTCCAACCGTCGAGGGTAAAAGATAACAGACGAGGCTGACTTGTGTTGGGCAAAATATCGCTTTTCCCTTCCATGCTGACAATGTAAGTAAATTTTACCTAAGAATTTCAATTATGAGCAATACTAACAGTAACAAGAAAATTTCTCAAAAAGATTATTTCGAGCTAACTCCTACTGAACATGAAGCACTGGCCCAACAAGCAGTGCGAGATGCGATCGCACGAATGCACAAAGGAGGAATACCTACAGTCGAAGTTGACAATCATGGTCAATTACACCATCGTCACCCAGATGGAACGCTAACACCAATTACAACTAACCAGGAAGATGAGACAGCCGAACAATCAACCTAAACTAGTCGTCTTTGCTGGTCCCAATGGCAGTGGAAAATCTACTATTACGAACACCCTTCGAGAAACAGCAAATTTCCCCGCCAATTATATTAACCCAGACGAAATCGCACTCACTCTAACCGAAAACAATCCCAATCGCAAAGCATATTGCCGCTCATCACTAATATCCTCCAAACTGAACGGCAAGAAAACCGAGTAGAAAACCCAAGTAGGGGAATCGAACTTGTACGGGGGAATAACTATCAGTTACAGCTAAACCTCAACAACGAAACTCTTACCATTTCATCAGTTGCTGACAATCGGACAGTAGCATCCTACGACTTAGCAGAAAGTACCGTCATTGCCGCCAATCCTACCGTACAAGATAAACAATACTGGCTCTCAAGGAGTCAACAATCCCAAGTTGAACAACCTAACCGCAATGATGTCGAACTGTAATTGAGAAGAATCCAGATCACTAAATTGGGGAAAAAATGATGATTGGCAAAGCCCTGTGTCAAACTCGATGGTATTTTCTAATGGAGTATAATAATCCCTTAGGGCTTGCTTACGGTCTTTACAGTTCTCCGTACTATCGAATCTCCTAAATTCCTGTTGTCGGAGAATTTGTTTGATGAATAACTCCGCATCTACTTTAGAAATCACGCAAGCAAATAAATATTGATGTAGCTTTGAAGCGGCTGCAAGAATTACGTCAGCAAATTGCGACTGCACGCTCAGTAATTATGCCATTGGAAGTTAACCTAGTAGAAACTGATCACGAATTTCAAGCGGTAGTTGGTACACTGAGTCGTCAATCCATGCGTTTGCAAGCAGAAAACCGAAATTCTGAATTAGAAGTTGAGTTGAAAGACTTACGTGAAGAATGGGCGCGGATAACCACAACAAACAATTTATGAGTAGCCAAGATTACCCACTTGACTTACCTGTACCACTAGGGGGAGAGGACTTACCCATCCCTGTTGGTGATAGGAGACCTCAACAAGAATTTACGAAGGATAAAGCTTATATAGAGTGGCATAATTTTGCCAGTCAACTCCATATCCGAGATTTAGCTTTCGATCCAGTTCGAGGTGATTTATGGCTGGCGACGGGGGGAGGGGTGTTACATTGGTTCCCTGATCGAGAGCGATTTACCTGTTACGGTAGCGAGCATGGGTTACCTGGTAACTCAGTACTGGCGATCGCAGTAGATGGGTCGGGTCAAGTTTGGGTGGCTCATGAGTTTGGGCTCAGTTATCTCAAAAATGATATTTGGCGACCCTACAGTATCCTAGGGGAAATGAAGGTCAGCTGCTTAACCATAGACCCTACTTATCGACTTTGGGTGGGAACGGCTAACGGTATCTATGCTATCAACACTCCAGACCGCAAACCTGCTATAGAACTACCACCCGCTGGTCATCCTCCGAGGGCGATCGCAATTGCCAATAACAATGACATTTGGCTATGCAATGCTCAAGGTGTCTATCATTACCACAACTCTGGCTGGTTGCGCTTGAGTAAGAGCATACAACCGGATATCCTTACCCTCGCACTTCAAGGTCAAAACCTTTGGTTAGGAACATTGCGAGGGCTAGTACGAGTTGACTTAACTGTGAACAAACAGTATAAGTTTGATACTTTAAAAACCAGTGAAATTACTGCAATTGTCCCCAATTCCCAAGGAGTTTGGGTAGCCTATGGGAGACAAGTAGGTTTTGCAACAGAAGCAGGCTGGACACCTCTGGGAGATAAGCAACTTAACACACCCATCACCAGTTTGGTAGCTGTGAGTGATGGGGAAGTCTGGATTGGTACCCATGAAGGACTGTATCGGGGTGGGAGCGAAGAGGTATGTTTGGACTTAACCGATCCACCGCCTGATGTCATTGATTTGCGATCGCGCTACGAATTTCTTATTACATTTAGTAACTTAGTGCAAGCGTTATCAGTACAAAATTTGACAGACCGTTCTATTTTATGGATTGGTACAGCTCGTGGTCTGTTTCGAGTAGACTTGCTGACCAAGAATTGGCGGCGTTACGGTCAGTTTGGAACCCAAGATATTCGCGCCATTAGCACTAGTCCAGACCAAGAAACTGTTTGGGTTGCTAGTTGGTCTGACGGTTTACACGGTATAAAAAAACAGAACGAATCGCAATCTAAGTCCAATATTTCCGAACCAATTCTTGCGCTACGTAAAACCTTGGCTTATGTCTTATTAAATTTTAAATAACAACAACAAC
>JAWQFQ010000020.1:0-72546 GCA_035967975.1 Scytonema sp. PMC 1070.18 | reverse complement strand
AATAGGTAATAGGCAATAGGTAATAGGTAATAGGCAATAGGTAATAGGCAATAGGCAATAGGCAATAGGTAATAGGATTTTAGAATATTAAGGTGTACTGAGTTTTTTCCAAAAATCAAATAGGAGTTCTATAGTAGCTTTATTTCTGCGCCCGTTGTACGAGCTTGATTGTAGCCAATACTGCAAGAAATAACAAAAATTAGAAACCCGGTTTCCCATGAGTTACCAGGTTTCTCTGTTTTCACGAATGATTTAGGATAGCCATGTCTTGAAAATAGATACATATAATGTTATTTTGTCAAGCTTTTGCTACTTTTTTTGACAAATGTTTTAACTAGCTCTACCTTAAAGGGTTCTACCCAACGCCCCTACACCCTTACACCCTTACACCCCTAACTTTAGGCAACAAATTGTACGCTTGACATGATATTGGTATTACAGCAGCTCAATCTCGACTCGCAGTCTACTAATTGTTAATGGCTAATAGCGAATGGCTGTCAGCACAACAATTAGGGTTTAGTCATGAGCGAGTAAAGCAAGAGATTGAGTATCGCAATCTTAGCTGTGTTGAGTGTCAGAATTGTTAAGAGGAAAAATGTTTAAAAGACTTATTGGCATTTTTGCGGCTACTGTTTTACTGACGTTTCAATTTATCGTTGGTAGTGCTTCAGCTGTAGAACTTGATGCATCTACCCGTACTGTGAAATTAAATGAGCAAGGCGATACTGTTGTTCTTAGCCTTAAACAAGTTAAAGAAGGCAAACGCTTGTTTCAATACGCTTGTGCTCAGTGCCATGTTGGTGGTGTAACCAAGACCAATCAAAACGTAGGTCTAGACCCCGAAACTTTAGCTTTGGCAACACCACCCCGTGATAACATTGAAGGTCTGGTGGATTACATGAAAAACCCCACAACTTATGATGGTGAGGTGGAAATTGCGGAATTACACCCCAGCATCAAGAGCGCTGACATTTTCACAGAAATGAGAAACTTGACAGAGAATGACTTGGTAGATATTGCCGGTCACATTCTTCTTCAACCGAAGATTCTTGGTAATAGATGGGGTGGCGGTAAAATTTATTACTAAAACCAATTTGTGATTTAGTCGTGGGTTATTGAGGACTTCCAATTCAAAAAGTCTCCAAATCTCTCTTTGTGGTACGGGCGTCTCACCCGTCCGCGAGCGGGCGCAGGCGAGGACGCCCACCCCACAAGAGATCGAATTTATTTCTTGGAAATCCCTGAGTCATTTGTCTTGGAAATTTGTATTTTCTCCGGACGAATGACTAAGGAATTTTGATTTTCAAATGAGCATGATGTGTCGATTTTTGGCTCGATATCTATATGGTGGTGTTAATCATCACGTCGTGTTTTTTTTGCAGCACTCATGAACCCGTGCAAGCGGCTAGTGTCGATCCTTAGAGGGTGTTTTCCTGTGGATTGTCTTTTTGCCTTTTTCCACAGATATTGTGTTTTTTTTCATCAAGAAACACATAATGTATTAAAATATGGAACTCATTATTTTCAGAAAAAATTTGTATCTATGACAGGTTGTCATATTTGGGCTCATTTTTATTTAAAATGAATAAAGAACAAAGAAAGCCTCCTGTGAGAAGAAGTCTATGAAATCTATTGCGTCAAGTTTACGGCGTTGCAGCATGGCATTGTTGACAATCGCGTTTCTTATTTGTAGCTTCGCTGTTTTCACTCCCAGCGCCTCAGCAGATGAATATACTGTAAAGTTAGGTAGCGATAAGGGAATGCTGGTGTTTGAACCCAGTAAGTTAACAGTTAAACCGGGCGATACAATCAAATGGAAGAACAACAAGGTTCCTCCTCATAATGTTGTTTTTGACCCTGCTAAAAACCCTACGAAAGATAAAAGCTTGGCTAAGTCCTTGTCTCATAAGCAGTTGCTGATGAGCCCCGGTCAGGATTACACAACACAGATTCCAGCTGATGCGCCAGCTGGTGATTACACCTTCTACTGCGAACCTCACCGTGGCGCTGGTATGGTTGGTAAACTGACTGTCCAAGGCTAGGAATCTAGTACTCACGAAACGATTTCCCCTGGCTAGTTCGAGATAATAACTGTCTTTAGGGGGTTGTAGGCGGTGACAAGTTTTATCCTCGTTTGCAATAGCAATTGAGCGGATAGACTCGTTACCGCCAATTTTAACGTATTCGCGGAATTCCCCATCCGTCTTTTACGGTGGGGATGGATAGCGGGATGATTTGATGGTATGTCCCTTGTGGATATCCGAATAATCTCCAAATCTCTTCCGGACTGTCTTGACATTACTGTGAATTAAAGATTATAGTAAAAATGACCAAGCATGAGGTGAGTTGAGTGCTGCGTAAAGTTGTCAAAGTTCGGATCTACCCAACCGATGAGCAGAAAATTCAATTGGCTCAAGCTTTTGGATGTTCCCGTTGGTGGTGGAACTATGCGTTAAATAAGTCAATCGAGACTTATAAACAGACAGGCAAAGGACTATCTCAGTCGGCACTCAACGCTCTGCTTCCAGGTCTCAAAAAAGCGGAAGAAACAAAGTGGCTGGGCGATTGTTACAGCCAAATACTGCAAGCAACAACGCTCAATATCACCACAGCTTACAAGAACTTTTTTGAAGGACGAGCGGGGTTTCCTCGTTTCAAGTCAAAAAAGAATAAACAGTCCGTTCAGTACCCACAAAATGTCAAGGTTTTGTCAGATGTTGTCAAACTTCCTGGTGGTATTGGCGATATAAAAGCCAGTGTTCACCGACCAATTGAGGGGAAAATAAAAACTGTTACGGTAAGCAAAAACCCTTCATTTCAATACTTTGCTTCTATCTTATTTGAGGTAGAAGGAGAAGCTCCAAAACCATCATCTGAAGGTAGTGTGATAGGTATCGACCTAGGGCTAAAACATTTTGCTGTAGTCAACAATGGTGAAAAAGTATCTAAGTTTGATAACCCTAAACACATTGCCAAACACGAAAAAAATCTCAAACGCAAACAAAAGAAGTTAGCGCGTAAGAAGGACGGAAGTAAATCAAGATTCAAATCTCAAAAAATTGTCGCTAAGGTACACGAACTCTTTAGTAGAGCTATACTTTGAGCGCTCAGCTATCAGCAAAGAACTGATAGCTTATAAATTCTAGCCAAATCACTCATTTCAATTTCTTCCCATGCAAAGTATAAAACGGCTGAGGCTGAGAGACTTCCAAATAAAAAAGTATCCACACAAAAATCTCTTGTGGTACTAAAGTCTCTTGGTCAAGCCTATAGGGGTGGGCGAGACGCCCGTACCACAAGATGGATAATTTATTTCTTGGAAGTTCCTGAGATAAAAGCGCTCAAAACAGCGCCAAGGCTCTTCTCAGGCTTCTAGCAACCATAGAATAGTTGTTGGAGCGGTTTTTTCAGTTGCTGAAGCCTGTTATAAGGAGTATCCTTTGAAAAAAGTTGTATTTATGATTGTGTTGGCGATCGCCCTGTTGATCAATTCTATGAGATCGGCATTTGCAGATGAAATCTCTAATGGTGCCAAAATCTTCAAAAGTAACTGTGCTTCTTGTCATATAGCTGGTGGTAATATCCTCATTGCTGAAAAAAATTTGACTAAGGAAGCCTTATCAGAATACTTAGAAGATTATGCCACAAACTCAATTCAAGCGATTATTAACCAAGTCCAAAATGGCAAAAATGCTATGCCTTCTTTTAAAAGTAAGTTAAGCCAACAGGAAATTTTGGAGGTTGCTACTTACGTGTTTCAAAACGCGGAAAGAGGTTGGTGAAGTTTGCTAATGGCTAATGGTAAGAGAAAAGCAATTAACCATTAGCCATTAGCACTAAAAAAGCAATTAGCAATTAACCATTAGCCATTAGCACCTTAGTTAGAGTTTTGTCTTTGTTCTCTAATTGCTCGCAACTGTTGTAGTAGTTTCTGGCTTGATTCAGTAGAAGAACGCTTATTGTTATTGTCTTCTTCTGCTTCAGGACGAGATGCTTGTTGGTTCGCGAACGGTGCTTTTTTCTTAATCACCACCTCTTGGCGAGATGTTTGTTGCTGACTATTCGCCTCTGGTGAAGATTCTGTTTTCCTGATAACTGCTTGTTGGCGGGATATTTGTTGTTGATTATTTTGAGATGCTCCTTCAGATTGCTTAATAACAACTTCAGATGTTTGTTGTCGAGTTACTGGAGTTGCTGAAACAGAGCGATCGCCTTGAGTTGGTTTTGAATGATTAACTTGAAGTGAGCGTAAACGCTCGGTTAGCTTGTTTTTTTCCGGTTTCGGAGCTTGAGTTGATTGTGCTTCTCTTGAACGTCCCTGAGAAATATTATCTTTCTGTGGTTCTTTGGATGGTTGTGTATTTACTTTTGAGCGCAAACGCTGAACTAGAGTTCTTTGCGACTCAGATAATGGTTGTGATGAAGGTGATAGTTCTTGAATAGTTTCTGGTCTAACGTTGCTGTTCGACGCCAATGAGATATTAAACGGATAGTACTTGGGTTTGCCATTTGCTTGAACGGGATTTTTCTGGAAATATTCCCGAAAATATTCCCTTACAGCAGCTTTTTGGTCTGATGAGACAGAGTTATTATTAAAATTTATTGCTTCGACTTGACCTTCTTTATTAATGATTAGGTCACCTTCAACATTACCTTCTTGACCTGCTTTTGCGGTAACTGTTTCCGAAATGCTTTGTCTGGTTTCTATACTAGGATATTGTTCCTTGACTTGAATGAAACGCTCAGCAGTAGAAGTTGTTTTGGTAATCAACTGCTGGGTTGCGACTGATGGTAACCCAGGAACTTGGATAGCGGAGTCTTGTCTTTGTATCGGTTCAAGGTTTTGTGTTGCCAAAGCTATGGTGTTATCCCCAGCTTCTGGGCGTTCTCCAACAGGAGTGACGAGTTGCTCCCTCGCACCATTTGGCAGTGTAGAACCAGGTTGTGTAGTTTGAGTTACAGGATTTCCCCCTGGTAGTACGGGCATTTGATCGGTAGGAGGGATGGTAGCGGAACCCTCTGTGTTAATCATCTCCTGCTGTTGAGCTATGTCAGCTGCTTGTATTGGAGGTACCCTGTAAGGCATTGCAGCTGTTTCTAGCGGCTTGGGCTGTCCCAACCTTACCTTTTCTACGTAGGGAGTAAATGGTTTTACGTTCGCATTCAACGAAGGTTCTGATGGCAAATTTCTGCTTGAGATCAGCCTTAAAGACTGGCTCTTAGGTAATGCAGCAATAGATACATTTGTTGACTTAGGGAGTGGAGGTAGCGAAAGCTCAGCTGCACCAGCTGGTGGTGCGGGTGGTAGAGGTGGTAGTGAGCTTGGTTGATTAGCAAAGTTCGCTGGTGGAACTTGCGGTAGTATTGACGTTGTTTGTGGTGCTAGAGCTAATTGAGATGTTCCGCTTTGTGGGAGTCGGCTTTGCTCAGCCTGATTCAATTCCACTACTCCGACGGTCTTTTTTGATGCTGCGTCTTCTTTTTTGGTTTTAGAATCTATTGGCATTAACGGCATGAGGAACGCAATAGCACCGTGAATGCCAAGAGAGGCTATGATTGCTATTCCAGTGGGCTGGCTTAGGAATTCTGGCACATTTTTCAGGAGGGAGACGTATGACATAGCTGGAATCGTTCACTCGGCTCGGTAGCAGTTTACAAGTAGTCTATGTTTCAAGCTTTTCAGCAGAAACAATAAAAAAGTAGTTGCGTTCCTCTACAAATAATAACGTCCTAATGGTAACTCGACACAGGAAGATTGACAGTTTTTAGATTTATTTTGTTGTGAGCATTTAGCCATCAGCTAGCAGCAGATTACCAGACAGCGGCTTGTGAGCATATAACTTTCAATTCATGAGCGTTGACTGCTGTCATGACTCCTTATTCTACTAAAAAGTTGCATCTGCGGTTGCTAAACTGCACAAACCATCAATTTTTCTCATAATTTAGCAATCCGTGCTGTTGCAACAGATGCCAAACTTGCTCGTCACTTCACCTCCCAAGTCGGTTTGGTTAAGAGTTATACCATTTCATGAAAACAAAGCTTTTTAAAAATGTGTAGTTAAAATTGTAATAAAATTCAACAATTTGTAAAAAAGGAGAGTAAGAGCCATGTATGGTACAAAGCCGTCAGACGTGGTTCTGCGGCGAATTACAACGGTATTATCTGTAGTTATTCTGACTCTGACTTTATAAGTGCAACTACGGGTATTTTGCTGTCTTTTTACTATGAACCAGCAGCAGGTAGGGCTTTCCAGTCATTGAAAATGATTGACACCCAGCTACCCTACGGGTGGTTGTTCCATAAAGCACATGATATGACTGGTAATGCAGTCGTTGCGATCGCCTTAATTCAAATCATTGTCTTGTTTGCTAGCAGAGAATTTAGCATCTTGGCTAAAAGCTAAAAGCTAAAAGCTAAAAGCTGATAGCTGATAGCTGATAGCTGATAGCTAGCAGATGCATTCAAGGTTTAGGAGCGTCAGTGGTAGAAAGTTGAGAGATTTTGGTCAAAGGTATTTCCTCTACTTCAGAGAAGTTTTCTAAAGAGAGGCGAGTTGATTGGTTAGCACCCGACAAGCGTTTTAACAGGCTTGGTCTGGGGTCGTGCAAGAGGTAGATAATGCGATCGCCGACTTGCCACTCTTGAGAAGCTGACATGACTTGAAGGCGGTCACCACGTTCTACCAACAGCGGAATCAACTCGCCTGCTTTCATCAGTCCCTGTAAATGCTCTCGTTGGAGTTCAAAATCCGACTTACTGAGGGTTGTTTTTCCTAACTTCACCCGACCGTCATTCAAATACTCATTCCAGGTCTTGATGGCTAAATCTGGAAGAAAAGCTTGGTAAACCTTGTGTTCTTGAGTTGCTGCATCCGTTGTTTGTGGATTGCGAGGGAAGACAGCCAGAACACGTGGTGGTTCAAACTCTTCTGCAGCGCGTTGGGCTAAGACAAAATTGACTTCGCCATTACTGGTCATTGCCAAAAAAGTTCCCATTGAGGCTAGTCCTGCATCTTCCAGAACACCTGTATCCAATGCACTGCTGGATATTACCCTCAGATTTTGTTCAACCGCTTGTTCACATCGCTGTGCATCAGTGTCAATCATGACCACTGGTTCTCCCCATTCTTGAAATAACCGGGCGACCAACAGACTGAGAGGATTACAACCCACAATTACCGCTCCAGTTGCTTCTGTTGAGGTAATTTGTAAAGCTTTAGCCACCCAACCTGCTGTTAGCCCTTGGCAAACCACTGTCATAATAATTGTCAGGAACACTAGGGCTTTAATCGCTTCTCCACCGTTGATACCACGTTGGGTCAACAAAATTGCAAATAAAGAAGCAACGGAAGCAGAAACAATTCCCCTGGGAGCAACCCAGCTTAAAAACAACTTCTGCCGCCAGTTGAGTTCGCTATTCCAGGTACACAAGATGATGTTAACCGGACGAACGACAAACATAAGTACCAAAACTGTAAACACACCACCCGAACCTAAAGCAAACACACTGGCAATAGATAGGTCGGCTGCTAACAAAATAAAGAGCACTGAAACACTGAGAATCGTCAATTGACCTTTGAAGCGACGCAACAAGCGTTCTTCTGGCACTGAGGAATCTCCAAAAACGACTCCTGCGACGACAGTTGCCATCAGTCCTGACTCGCTGCGGATCATCTGCGAGAAAGCAAACAAGCCCCATAAACCTGCTAAGACAACTAGGTTTTTTAGCTCAAAAGAAAGAACGGTTGCCCGTTTACAAATCAGGGACATTAGCCAGCCACCTGTGGTACCAATGACTCCACCAATGCCAAGGCGTATCATTAAACTGTTAATAGCGGATAAGAAGTCCGTATTATTGTTTAGTAGCGTGTTGAGAACCACAACAGCAAGAATAGCTCCTACTGGATCGACTAAAACGCCTTCACCTTCTAAAAGTGTTGCTACTTGTCGATCAACATTGACTTGTTTGAGCAAAGGACTGATAACGGTAGGTCCTGTGACCACAACCAAGGAAGCGTAGAGAAAAGCAATCGGCCAGGGAAATTCACCGAGCCAATGCGCTGCCATACCACCACCAAGCAGTGTGATCAGCGTTCCCAGAGTCACGAGCAATTGTAGGCTAGTTGAAACTTTGCCTAACTCTTGCAAATCCAAATTGAGTCCGCCTTCAAACAAGATTATTGCTGTTGCTAGGGCAACAATCACTTCCAATCCAGTTCCTAGCATATGAGGGTGTAGCAGCCCAACGCCATCAGAACCAAGCAGGATGCCAAACAAGAGCAAAAAGACGATGCTGGGTACCCGAAGGTATGAAGCCAGCACCTGAGCGCTAATGCCTGCAAATACGGCAATCACCATCTGCAGGGTCATTTCAAAAGATGCTTCCATGTTGTAGATTTTGAGCCTTGTATTTCAAAATCTTTTGTAAAGAATAGTAAATATTAAACCTCTTAGATGCAACACTACATTCATTGTTGCTTATAAAATCAAGTATTTTGTTCATACTTAGTTTGCTATACTACAACATTTCTGGTTTTTTTGTACAACAAAAGTGTTCTTTTCTCTTGGCTCCCTTCAGCATATACGTTGAGCGGTCAGCATTGGCTGCTAAGGCACTTGCTAAAAACTCATCATAGAAGTACTCTTCTAAAATTTTTTTTTTCAAAAACCTATTGACATCCAGAATAAAACCCAGTAAATTTATAAAAGTGTGAAGGCAAACGATGCAATTCATCATGCCCCCATCGTCTAGAGGCCTAGGACACCTCCCTTTCACGGAGGTAACGGGGATTCGAATTCCCCTGGGGGTACTAAAAACTCAAAGCGAAAAGGTGAAAAGTCAAGGGGGGGGAATGGCGCTCTCTTGACTTTCCTATTTTAACCTACAAAAATATCTTTGACTCGTTGGCGAATTGCTAAGAGGTTCGTCTGCATATCCTCGCTGAGACGGCGCTCAATCATTCCCACGGGCATTGTGACTTTAGGCCAGACTTTAACAGTGTAGCAAAGGCAAGTTCCCCAATCTTCTTGAGGAACACAGGGTTGTAATTGCCAGCTGCCTGAGAAGTCCCTAAAATCTCCTTCGACCATAGAGAAGTATATTTCCTTGGGAAAGTGTTCCTCAATATCAAGTACAACTCGCGCACAAAAATTGAAGCGTAAAAAGCGCTGAGAGCCGACTTGCTCTAGACGAATACCTCCTTTTGGATGTTCGAGCAGACGGCTCTTGGCAAGGTTGGGGACGAAATCGGGTAAGGTCTCATAATCCGTTAGCACTTTCCAAACTTTTTCAACAGAGTCAGGAATTTGGATGGTCGCAGTGATTTGTCGTTGTCGTTCAGCTATTTTCTTAATTTGAACTTCCACAGTATGCATTCCCACTGCGTCACCGCCCAAATCCGTTTGTTTTTCTGTCTCGTTGCTAATGAGATTTCGGTCAAGTTCTTCTGGGATATCGTGTTCTTCAGTCACTTTCATGTACTAAGAGTTACTCTCGTCAGAAAATTGGGGTAAGGTCAGGGTAAAACAAACATAGCTCAAGCGAGAATCCTCAATAGGAGTGCTCTCTAATCCGATCTCACCTCCTATATGCTGCACTAAAGATTTGACTAAAGCAAGTCCCAAACCAGTTCCGGGTGTCCACCGTCCTTTACCCCGACGGAACTTATCGAAAATGTAAGCAGCTTCTTCTTCAGAGATGCCACGTCCAACGTTAGTTACTTTAATAATAACTCGATCCACCAGTTGGTTAACTTCGTGAGCGACTTGCAGATGGACAACAGTATCATGCTCCGAATATTTATAAGCATTCGTTAACAACTCATGGAAAATCCGGTTAAAACTTTCGATTTCCGTCTGAATTGTTAGTGGCTCTGTTGGTAAATTAAGGGATATACTTAATCCTTTATCGGCTAGCTTTTGCTCAAAAGTTACGGCTATGTCCTGAACTTTTGTATTTAAATCAACATTTTCTAACTGCGGACGCTCTTGATGAGTTTCTAGCTTTTGAAGCGTTAGCAAGTCATTGATTAAATTAATTTCTTTCGTACACTCCTCTTCTAAAATATCTAGATACTTAACCTGACGTTCTGGAGTTATTCCTGGTTGACGCAACATACGTAGTGACATACGCATATTTGTCAAAGGATAGCGCAGGCGATCGCTCAAGTTGCTCAAAAATTCATCTTTAAGTTCGTTTAGTTCCCGCAATTGCTCAACGTATTGCCGAGTTCTTTCGTGTAATTTTGCTTGTAATTCCAGACTGCTTTGTAGTTTGGCTGTCCGCTCATCTACCAGCATTTGCACTTGCCTGAGAGTCTGGTTTTGAATAATAGCATTGCTCAATTGAGCACAGACCAACTCCAATATATTTAATTCTGATGCTTCCCAATTCCGAGCTACTGCTTGCTGTAAAACTAGAAATCCTAAGACTTTGCCTTGAATAGCTAGTGGCATTAACAGCACCGCTGGTAGTTCTTCTAATCCAAACACTGGCGATACTGTCAAGGTATCTTTTAAATCTAAATTATCGTTAATGATGATTGGTTGTCCAGAATGTATAAAAGCACGCTGGCACAGACCACAATCGGAAAGATAAAAGAAATTATTAGGAGTCTCTAACTTATTTGTAAGAGGGATTTCTTTTTCCCTACTCCATTCACATACAACATTAACTGTTGCTTTAGGAATTTGTTTTTTTGAATTACTCCTAAACAAAGGGTCTTTGTATTTTAGCAGTATAAGCAGACCTCGATCTGCCTGTAAGATTTCAGCGGTAGATGCAAGTGCTAACTGGAGCATCTGATTTAACTCCCAGTTGCTACGACTAAGTATAGTTAGTTGCTGGATCAAGCTTTGATGTTGGTCGCAGGTTTGTAGATACTTTTGTTGGTAAGCAATTTGCTGTACCTGCACTACATGAGAAAAAGCAAGAGCGCAAGAAGTTTCTACAGATTGTAATAGTTCTTTTTCTGCGTCAGTCCAAATATAGGGCTGTGATTTGATTAGACTAATCACGCCATTGTTTTTCCCACCAAACTTGGTGGGAATTGCCAAAACAGCTTTTGCTTGCGGTAAGTATTGACATCCCAAAGCAAGGCTTTGTTGAATTGTCGAAATGTCTTCTATTGTCAATGGTTCAGAAGCGCATTCCATAACTGGTAAGTCCATCTGTTCCACTGGCGAAAACATTTCGTCCTGGTGAAGTAACTTTAGATGCTCTGTTTTAGAATACCAGTTAGCACTGACGACTTCATTGGAAGGTTCAGTTGCTACCGTTACTAAACTACAGTAATCTACATTGAAGGCAACTCCTAGTACTTGGGCAATTTCTTGCAGCATCTTCGTTGGAGTTGGACTATTGGCAATAATGGTGTTAATCTCTCGTGCCAACTGGAGAGCAGATTCTTCCTGATGCTGCATCAGCTTGACCGGATATCGTTGTTGTCGTTCTACATCATCTCGGCGCTTGGGCGGCGATGATAAAGGTTGTTTCATTCCTAGCACATTCTTCGACATTGGCCTCATTCTCTTTGTACGCAACCTCCTGGCACATCATTTACCTCTATACTTGTGCTGCAACACCCTAACAATCAAAAGAACATTTTTCAAATCTTCCTCACACCTGTTATAGCCCCTTTCTATTTCAGTTGACTAAATTTTTGGTGTCTTCAACAAAATAATCTTTTAAATTAGGTAAAAAATATCAAAAAAGTCTTAAGATGCTCCAGCAGAATTTTTATGGTTTTGATGTGCCTCGTTTGTTTGCTCACTCTGACCTAGGATATCTTGCCTGTAACGAGACATAAACCGTAATTTCTCTAGATTTGAAGCTAAATCTCCTGAAAAGCTATCCGAATTAATACTGATGCTCTTTTCTTCAAAGGTAATATTTCTTTCACATTTTTCTCTTCTTGAATTAGTACACATCAGCAGAAATAAAACTACCAACAGCAAATCGCTACAAAGCCTACAGAATGAGCCTATAAGCTCAGTTTATTCCCCCGCAAAGTATACCTTTTGACTACGACTACCCAACTACGCCGACAAATCAATCAATCAAACAAAGGCTGGCTCATTCTTTTATATCTTTACAATCTCTTTATTCTTACTGAAAGTAACACTTTATTGTATGTTAAATTTTTTTCTACTTTTTGTTGTCAAGGCGGAAATTACTAGAACTACTGCTCTATTTGACAAAAAAAAGGGAACAGGGAACAGAAAGTTAAGAGCGTCCCATGAGTAGCGTTTACACCCCTATGTTTAATAATGTTCTTAATATTGATTTTTTCTATAAAAAACCTAATGACCAATCATAATTACCTATGTATAAAGATTTAGCTCTAGGATTCCTATTTGATTTTTACGAAGCTGGGTACACCTTAATACTCTAGAATCCTCTTGCCTATTGCCTACCGCCCATTGCCTACTGCCTATTGCCCATTGCCTAGTTGCTAGCATTGAACTAACAACTAGGCTGCACCTAATTGGGCAAAAGTTTAACCAGCCAAACTCTCGACACTCAACGGCACCATCTCGCCATTCCTTGTTAGTCCTAATAACATCGGTTGTTTCGGTTGAATGAGTTGACCTGTGAGTACACAGCGTTCTTCCTGTTGTGCCGTTGCTGCTATGCTTGCTCGAATATCAGATCGCGAAAATCGCGGCTTCCACTCACCTGATTTTTGCTGGACATAATTCCAAAGAATATCTCGGATTAAAGCTTGATATCCCTGATTACCAGCGAGGTCTTTAAGTTTATCTTTTAATTCTCGCTCTAAACGGATGCTGGTGACTTCCATATCGGTAGTAGGGGTGCGAGCAATCGTATGCATGATTTTTCTCCTTAAAGTATGGACAGGATAGTAATACAAGTGTAGTATGTTTAAAGGAATGTTCAATAGGTGAAATTTTCTGTGATAACCATTTACCCCGTCGCCATATCTACTTCCTCAGGTGCTGTCAACTATCGATTTAGTTGGGAATCAGCCTTAATGGGAGTGGAGTATTTATTTATGGGGAATGGTAGCCGGAATAAACGGCAACACACAGAGGAAGATCGTGATGTAAGATGTGCCAGCATTAATGTGCTGAATGCAGCACCAGAACTAGATAAAGGAAGCGGGAGGTACAGGTACCAAAAAACTGTACCGATATAGACCAGAACAGAAAGCAAAGAAATGGTCAAAATCCCAACCCCCGCTTTTAACCAAACAAAATGCGGGGGTTTGTTCATGAGGAGTCAAGCCGTGACGATCGCAATGCAAGTGTTAGAGAAACCTGTGGTGGTATTTTCCCAAAAATATCTACCACTCTGTTGGGTAAATATCAAGCGAGCGATTGTGCTGTTAGTAACAGAACAGTTTTGGATAGACGTGCAAGCAAACCTGGAATTACAGGAGAGCATAAGGAATGCTGAAATTAACATACACCGAATCGAGCTTTAGCTTAGAGTTTCTGGCTCAAACTTTGGAACAATGGGTTCAATCGCGAGTTATTTTAGCACTGCGCGTCGGTCAACGTTTGTGTGTTGAACCTAGCACTGCTTCCTTTTTGCTTCCCGTTGATTTACCAGGGGTAGAGGCACTTGAAGCTCTTGTGAGACACGAAGACAGTGAAATTATTGCTCTGTGTACTTGCGACAACGAGTATATGGAAGTGACGCTACACGGTTCTTGGCTCTCTGACGGTTCCAAAGATTCTGATGGTGTTTTTGTCACCGCAATGAGCGATCGCACGGAGTTCTTTGTCCACAAAATCTGGCAACAAGCTCAACAGGGGGCTTCAGTCATGAGTGAGTAATTTAGAAAAAGGTGACGAGGAAGCCCCTAAACTACGGGGCGTCTTCGTTTTTATTGTTGTATGGAAATGTTACTCGTAAACGTTCAGCACTTTAACTGTCAGCAGTCAGCGAGCGAAACATATCTTCGGACGTTCTATAGGCGTTTTTGATAAGCTTATTAAACTACTCCTATAGCTCTATCAAACTGACGGCTGATAGCTGATGGCTGAACGCTTGTATGTTACTCTTGAGAAAATTTGTATGCGAATTATGTTGTTAAAGGCATTTACTATAGCATTCCTCAATCATTCATGAGATTCAAGAAACCCAGTCTCACAGAAGATACATGATTTCTGTAGCCCTACATTTTCTCATAAATCGTTTAAAATTGCTATTAATAATATTAATGATTTCTTGAAACGAATTAAACAAATAAAAATATACAATAGGTATCTATCTTGAGATTGATTTTTTAATAATTAATAACTTAAAAATGTCATTCCCAAGATTGATGCAGTCAGAAACGATTCCAATGTAAAAAAGAAATTAAGCTGGCTTTTAACTATGATTTCCTAGAAGTGCAATCGAAAAAAAATGGAAAAAGAGGAATAGCTATGTTGTTTTTCAATGATAGCGACAAATGACAAGCTTTACTCTCATATTCCAGGAAAAGGTTGTTCTTCTCAAGTTACTCATTTTGTAAAAAACCATTGCGTTGTAATTATGTGTCCAAAGTTTACAGGAGGTAAGTCTACCATGTGGGAGACTTATCTCCTAAGAGGTCAAGAGTGACCTAGATTTTGGATATTTTAATCTTTCAGGAGGATTTGTAGATGAAGAAAACTGGTTTTGGTTTATCTGTGTTGCGTCCAGTGCGTTTTTTAATGGTAGCAATCACTTGTGCATTGCTGTTTTTCTCGAATGTTGTTCCCGCTTTTGCGATTGAGAGCTATCAAAGCCAACCAGAAGAGGCTACCACACAGTTGTTGGAGACTCAGAGAGAAACTGATAAAGCATCCGCAAAACCACCTCTAAGTGCAGAAGAACAAATTGAGAAAACGAAAGGGGGAGGGTTAAATGAAATTCAGGGAACTGCTGACATAGAGAAGATGAAGCGTCCTGAAAATTCTCAAGCAGCAACCACAGTAGAAGATGAAGTTAAAAATCTACTGAATAAGGTAACAGGTAACAACTAAGGTGGGTGTTCAGCTATTAGCCATCAGTAGACAGCGAGCGAAATATTTTTTACGGGTGTTATGTAGACCCAGAGGAAAGGCTAATCAAGCACCCGTAGTGTTGTGCATAACTGATAGCTGAATGCTTACAATTATTCAAGCAATTGGATAGATATTTCCTCTGCATCATGGGCATCTTGAACGCTTGATTCAAGGTGTCTATTTAATTCCTATCTGTAAAAAATATAATTTACAGATCACTTAATATAGATTTTATATTTAGTTTTTCCCTTATTATAAATTTTATCTAGATTATTGTCAATACATATTATTAGAAATTCACAATCTTTCCTTGGGTTGATGAGGATTTGGAATTAAATTGGTGAACTTAGAAAAGAAGTTAGCGAAGAGATTCATAGTTATGCGTGGTATAAACATTGGATTGACAGAAGAACAGCGTCAAGGAGTTATTAGTCTGTTGAATAAAGATTTGTCAGACGCTTATCTGCTGTTGGTGAAAACTAAGAAGTTTCATTGGGATGTCGTTGGACCTCAATTCCGCACACTCCACGAGCTTTGGGAAGAGCATTACGAAAAGCTGACTGTAAATATTGATGCTATGGCTGAACGAGTTCGTACTTTGGGTGGATATCCAGTTGGTACAATGCAAGGATTTTTGAGCCATGCAACTCTCAAAGAAGAGGATGGTAACGTACCTCTTGCAACTGAGATGGTGGCTCGACTAGTTAACGACCACGAGCAGATCATTCGTAATTTACGGGAGCATATAGACCAGTGCAGTGAGAAATTCCATGATGAAGGTACAGCTGACTTTCTCACTGGATTAATGGAAGAGCATGAGGAAATGGCTTGGATGCTGCGCTCCTTTATTGAAGGACAGTCTCTTCATCCAGACGGCTCTAATCAATCAGCAGGAACTAAAACTCCTGTAGGTGTATAACTATAAGGGGAGTGGGGAGAGTTTTACTCCCCATTCTTCAAGATTGAAAAAGCGAGACAAAGGAGTATTTACGTGGCTGAAGCATACAGAGCAGAACGTACCGTATCAGCTGTTTTTAAAGAGCAAAAACAAGTTGATGATGTGATTCGACGTTTACTAGATCGGGGTGTCTCCAGAGATCATATCTCGGTAATGGGTAGAAACTTTCAGTCAGAAACTCGAATTACAGGCTTTATTACCAAGAAAGACGTTATCTTAGGGGGTTTGAGAACAGGAGCAATCTTCGGTTCTTTGTTCGGTTCTTTCTTGAGTTTGCTCACTGGTGTTGGTGTACTATTTATTCCTTTTGTCGGTCCGATTGTAGCCGCCGGTCCTATTGGAGCTCTGTTGTTAGGGGCTGCAAGTGGTGCGATCGCAGGTAGTGCAGGAGCAGGCTTAGTCTCTGTTTTGACTACGTTAGGAATGCCTGAAGACAAAGCAGCTGTCTATCAAACTCGCTTGCAAGCAGGGGAATTCTTGCTTATGGCAGAAGTTCCTGCAGATAGGGGTGGAGAATTTTATTTGCTCATGCAAAGCGCTGGTGGTGAAGAAGTTCATACCATAGAACAAGCTTTACCTCGTGCATGTACTGGTTCATGCAATAGTCCGGATGATTTATCTCCTGAAATTCGCTCTCATCTTTCAACCGAAGCTCAACACACCTTTATTGAACGCTATAACACTGTTTTAAAAGAGACAAATGACGAATCCAAGGCTGAACAAGCCGCTTGGGAAACAGTTCATCAACGGTTTGATGAAGATGAAAACGGTATTTTGTCTAACGCTAAAACTAATGTTTAATTCATAGTCATTAGTCAAATATTTTTGAAACAGTTATTGAGAAACCCGGTATCTCCAAGATATCGGGTTTCTATGCCATAACTTTAATTTATTAAGGCAATCTATAACTTGAAACTCTGATAGTCAACTGACCTTGTTGGGGATTACGGCTGAATATAAAAGCCCCTTGTTCCTTTTCGCCACTTGACAAAAAATCAATCTGTATATCACCTGTTTCTATAACGTTATCGTTAATCCGTAATTCAGCTTTCACTTGAACTGACTCTGCGGTTTCTCCTCCAGTATTAACAATTTCAAAGGGAATATAAAATTTTCCATCAACTTCTCTAATAGCTTGATTATTTCTGATAGAAAGGATAGGAGGCTGCTGCTTATCGTTCAACCAAGTATAAATTACTAATGTAATAACTATTGCTAAAATAAGTGATGCGATCCCAAAACTTACCTTCTCAGCAAAGTTACGCTTTGGGCGATGTTGTTCGTGTTGATTGTTTATTTCGGTCATACGGCTAATCTTCCTGCTGCACCCCCAATCGCTCCTGGTAAGCCAAGTAAGAGGGTATGCTCCAACCACAACGTCCAAGGGTCGTTAAAAGAGAGTTGCTGAAAGAACCACAACATAAATGCAGCGGCTACTAGTGACACCAAGTAAGACATTATCGTTTCACTCAATGGTTTTTGGAAAATTCCTCGTTGCTGTCTGCGTTTTTGCTGATTAGAAAACCCTGCTTCAAAGACAATACCATAAGAAATCAGTAACGATGAGGCGATAATTGCTAATAGCCACGGTGGCGAAACAGCTGCTGATAGCATGGGAATCTCGCCTGTGGGTGCAATGTTAAACGCAATGACAGTTGCGCCAATTAAAGTCGCGCCAATATCAGCAAGAGTCGCAGATAATTTATCTGATGTCTTATTGGTTTCTCTACTTGCTTGACCGCCCGTTCGTTCTTGTGGTTCAGCAGAATGATGAGTATCTCCTAGAAACTGATTAGCTAAAGTCACACCTAAAGTAAATGGTACACTTTCAAAGACAATCTTGCCTAAACCTTCTTTTAGGTGAGTTTCCAGCGTGACTTCTCTTAATAATACCAACATAAAAGCTGAACAAAACAGTCCAATCGCCATAGCTTCTACTGTATCTGTGAAAGCATCATATGGTGGCGAGTTGGGATAGCTGCGGCGAAGGCGAAAACCTTCTGTTCGGTTAAGTAATAATACTACTAAAAATAATATGACTAGAGTCAGCATCACCATTTGTGGTGTAGCACGCGATCCAATCCACCAAACCTCCATTGTGTAAAGTAGGGGAATACCAAACAGAAAACCCCCTGAAGCTCCCCTGATGAGATCGTTAATCTCACTTGCCCACTGACTTTTTCCACGGGTTCTTCCTCTGTTCATATGTAAAATTATAGTAAATAATTGCTAATTACTAACAGTTAGCAATTAGCAATTAGCAATTAGCAATCAGAACTAGTTTCTAATAAACTCGCTTTAACCATAATTTTATTCTAAAATTAAGCTGCGTTACGAGTTACTAAACCCCATATAAAAATAGCAATCATTGCACCAATGATAGCAACAATTAGACCGGGAATACTCAAAGTAGCTGCAGTAATTTGTAGCGTTCCTGTTTCCAATAAACTAACTATACTACCTCCGACAAAGGCACCAATGATACCTAAAATCATTGTTGCTAGAATTCCACCACCTTGACGACCAGGATATATTGCCTTAGCAATTGCTCCAGCGATGAGACCCAAAATGATCCATGCAATAATGTTCATAGTTAAATTTCTCAATCTATAAGTATCATCATAAATAAATTACCAGATAAGATTAGATAACTCTTCTACCACAAGTTCAATCGCTATTCTACCGGAAGAGTTAAAAATAAAGTAATCCGCGTGAAAAATAAGAAATATGGTATCTGCAAGAACCGCCTTTGGAGCAGTCTCGCAATTTTCATAACTTAATTTAAGACTGCTATATACTTTGAGTGGTCAGCTTTCAGCCAAGAACTGATATAGCGATTCCTATTATAATGAGGTACAGCAAGAAAAAATTAACCGCAGATGTTGGCGTCAGCCTTATCGCAGGCTACGCAGATGAACACAGATAAATTGGTATCGCAGTAGACTGGGAAACGCTATACGCTATAGCTTATGGATTCTAGCCAAATCACTCATTTCAATTTCTTCCCGTACAAAGTATTGCTGTTCTAAATGAAATGTAAAATTCTCGTGAGGACTTTTAAACTATTAAAAAACCATTAGCAATTAGCTGTTAGCAATTAGCTATGTTTAGAGGAAGTGCAACTCAAGCTGCTTGCTTGAGTTCTTTTATGCCATACAATTTGTGTGTGCTTTCTCAGCTGGGTCTTTCATCTAATTATTAATTGGTCGATGAAAAATTCGGCAGAACAGAACTCTCAAAGAGCAAGTGCATTTCCTCTTTGTTGGCTTCATGCTACTAATCCAGAACGGAGAGCACGAACTGCTGCTTGAGTGCGGTCATCAGCACAGAGTTTGTTTAAGATGTTGCGGACATGAGTCTTGACAGTACCGACTGTAATGTAGAGTTTTTCAGCAATCTGTCCATTACTACATCCAGCTACTATCAGCTCTAGAATTTCTAATTCTCTTTGCGTCAGTGGGTATGTTTCTAAGACTTGCTCATACTCTGATGATAAAGCTTCTATTTTGACAGTCTTGGGCTTGTCAGCTGGTTGGTTATCTGGTAAACCCTGTTTCATCTGACGCAGTACTACATTAGCGATCGCCGGATCGATCCAAGAGTTACCTCCATGAGTTGCTATAATCGCCTCGGTCAACTTATCGATGCTCGTATCCTTCATGTAGTAAGAGTCTGCTCCAGCTGCGAACGCGGCTAGTACAGCATCTTCCGAGTGATCCATCGTCAGTACAAGAATTTTGGTTGATGAATCTCCGCTCTCTGCTTGAACTTGTCTAAACCTTCTAGTTAGCTCAATCCCGTCTATATCCGGTAAACCAATGTCCACAACCGCTACATCTGGTTTTGCTGTTTCTAAAAGCTTCAGTCCCTTAGTCGCATTTGGTGCTTCGCCAATAACTCGAAGTGTACTGTTAGACTGCAATGCAGCTTTCAGCCCCATTCGTGTTAAATCATGATCCTCAATCAGAACAATACTAATTTCACTCATCGCTACACTCACTCTCTCCTGATTGCATCTGTCAAAAGCCGACAAGAACACAAACCATTTTTTTGATTTCCAAAACTTAAGATAGATGATATTTTATCCATCTTGCATCCACCGATGGAAATAAGGAATTTATAATCTTCTTCCCAGCAGATACAGGCAAATATCTAGCTTGGGATATATGGATAACTGATAAAATTTTATGAAATAACTGCTCACTGCTCACTGTGTGCTGTGTTTCATCACTGGTCCAAATAGGATTTCGTACAAATCTTCTTAAAAGCTGATGGCTGATAGCTGAATACTTACAATTAAACCTAATCTTAGAGATGAACTTTAGTTAGTATTGAGTAAATCATAACAGAAATTATGGTTCAAGATTTCAAATTTGCTACCAATCAAGAAGAAAATTCAAAAATGAACCCACAGTTAGATGTACAGAAGATACAACTTGAGTTTCAAGCTGATATTATCAAAAATATGCAATTTGGCTTAATTGTATGGCATCTTAAAGACCCCAAGGACATCACTTCATTTCAACTTGTGACTAACAACCGGGCTGCTAGCCAACTGACTGGAGTCTCTCTCGAAAACTATGTTGGCAAACGGATGAGTGAATGTTTTTCTACAATAGCTGAAAATAGGGAAAGATACGCAGAAGTTGCCAGATCGGGATGTCAGACAGACCAGCATGAAGTTTATTACGGCGATGAACTCATGGGGGGTAAATTTTTCAGCGTTAAAGTTTTTCCGCTACCAAATCAATGCATCGGGGTTGTATTTGATAATATCACAGAGCGCAAGCAGGCAGAAGAAGCCTTGCGAGAGAGTGATGAACGATTTCGCGCTACGTTTGAACAGGCTGCTGTTGGTATTGCTCATGTCGGGTTAGATGGTCGCTGGTTACGCGTTAACCAGAAGCTGTGTGAGATAGTGGGTTATTCCCCTGAAGAACTCATTAAGTTAAAGTTTCAAGATATTACTCATCCTGATGACCTAGAAACGGATTTAAACTACATTAGGCAACTTTTAACAGGGGAAATTGAGCATTTTTCGTTGGAGAAACGCTACATTCACAAAAGTGGTTCAATTGTGTGGATCAATTTAACAGTTTCTTTAGCATATGAGGGAGGAACTAGACAAGAATGTTTTCAATCCTCAATCACAAAAAATTGCGAACCAAAGTATTTCATTAGCGTGATTGAGGAAATTAATGACCGTAAGGAAGCAGAAATTTTTCTGGAACAACGAGCAGATGAATTGACACGGGTAAACACAATTCTGGCGCAGACGACAACAATGTTAAAAAAGCGTAACGACGAACTCGACCAGTTTGCTTACGTAGCGTCTCATGACTTGAAAGCTCCCTTGCGGGCGATCGCTAGCCTTTCAGAATGGATGGAAGAAGACCTCGCAGACAAACTTCCAGAAGAAAACCAACAACAGATGCGTTTACTGCGAGGAAGAGTACGCCGCATGGAAGCCCTCATCAACGGTCTATTGGAGTATTCACGAGTTGGACGCATCCATTCTCCCCTGTTAATGGTTAATGTTACTACCTTAGTTAAGGAAGTGATTGACACTCTGGCTCCACCACCAACGTTTACCATTGAAGTAGAACCAGGAATGCCTACTTTCGTGACAAAGCGATTACTTCTGCAACAAGTCTTTAGCAACTTAATTGGTAATGCTATTAACCACCATACTTGTTCTAATGGTCACATTAAAATCTCCGTACAAGACCGGGAGAAATACTATGAATTTGCTGTGTCCGATGACGGTCCGGGTATTGCTCCTGAATATCAGAATAAGGTATTTGTTATGTTTCAAACCCTAGAGGCGCGTGACCAAAAAGAAGGTACGGGGGTCGGTTTAGCTATTGTCAAGAAAATTATTGAAACAGAGGGAGGTAGAATTTCTTTAGATTCCCAAGTAGGTGCAGGAAGCACTTTCCGCTTCACTTGGTCTAAGTAACTTTTGGTTATAAGGTAACAGCCCTGCAACTCTGACCAATGGCTGAAGACGGGTATGCATCTGTCCGTTTACAATTATAATGCTCATGGTTGGGTGTTTCATTGTACTCTACCCAGGATAGTCATAGCACTAATATGAGTATTTTCATACGTGCTAGAGACGTTTTTACGAGTGCTTTAGCACAAGTTATCAGCAAATAGTAACGATAAATTATCTTATTCCGGAATATTTATGATTAAGTAACCGGAATAAGTATGGTAAAAGCTGTATTAACTGAGGAAATGTCAGAAAGAGTGATAAACATATTACTGGTGGAGGATGACGAAGTGGATGTCATGAACGTTAAGCGGGCGTTCAAGAAAGTCAACATTAACAACCCGCTTTACGTTGCTACTAATGGTATAGAAGCCCTTTCAATGCTGCGTAGTAGCGATGGTCAACCACCAGTGGTCCCCTCTGAAAGACGTTTGATTTTGCTTGACCTTAATATGCCAAAAATGGGAGGTATAGAGTTTCTTCAAGAAATACGTTCAGATGCAAAACTCAGAGCAACTCCTGTAGTGGTTATGACAACTTCTAACCAAGATAAAGATAGAGTAGAAGCTTACAATCTGAATGTTGCTGGCTATATTCTTAAGCCTGTTACTTTCTCTAGCTTTATTCAACTTATGGCAACCCTCAATAATTATTGGACATTATGTGAACTACCTTGAAATTGGGGTGTGGGGTGTGGGGTGTAGGGTGTGGGAACAGCCCCTTCTCCTGACGGAGACGCTACGCGAACGGGGAAGTCAAAAGTCAAAAGTCACGCATTCAAAAGTTAGCTTTTTACCTCCTTCAAATGGGAGTTTTGTTTCCGACCCCCCCCTATACTAGGGTACGCGGTTCGTGTTATAACGAGTACTTAATGAATTATAAAAAAAAAATTGTAGAAAAGTATAAAAATACAATGTTAGACACTGGCTAAAACAATATAAATGATATATGGCAGTTCTAAATGAAAGATACGAATATCGTGAAGGCTGCTAATAGCTAATAGCTAATGGTAAAAAAGCAATTAGCTTTTTAGCAACTAAAATATTTTGAAGAATCGTTTAGGATTGCTACAGGTGAACCTGTGTTTAATAGCGCAAGCTAGAGACGATGGAAGAAAAACTAAAGGTTTTAGTTGTAGACGATGATGAAGTAGACCGCATGGCAGTGCGCCGCGCCCTGACTAGGGCTGGTATACATACGGAACTATGTGAGGTCGGTAATGGCAAGGACGCGATCGCCTCTCTTTGCGAGACTCCCTATGACTGTGTATTTCTTGACTATCGTTTACCAGACCAAGACGGTTTAAGTTTACTTCAAAACCTGCGTTCAAAAGATATCAAAGTTCCAGTGATAGTCCTCACAGGTCAAGGGGACGAACAAATTGCTGTTGAACTCATGAAGGCAGGTGCCATTGATTATCTTTCTAAGTCTAAGTTATCGCCTGAAACGTTAGCACAGGTTTTGCGTAATGCAATCCGGGTTCATAAGGCAGAAATGCAAGTTGCTTTAGCATACAAGCAACTTAGAGAAAGCAATGAGCTTTTAGTTCGTAAGAACCACGAACTTGAAGCACAGCAACGTCATATTGAACTGCAAAACCTAAAACTTATTGAAGCATCGCGCTTAAAGTCTCAGTTTCTAGCCACCATATCTCATGAGCTGCGAACTCCAATGAATGCCATTATTGGATTTTCCCAGCTTTTGCTGCGTCCCAAGTGCGGTGAACTGACACGCCAGCAAACGGACATGGTGGAGCGAATCCTTAACAATGGGAAGCATTTGCTGATGCTTCTGAATGAAGTGCTTGACTTTTCCAAGCTCGAAGCAGGACGCTTAGATTTAAAACCAGAGGAATTCGATTTGCCAAAGGTGGTAAACGCTACAGTAGAGCAGATGCGTTCTTTGGCGGAGGAAAAAAATTTATCTGTAGTCGTCAATATTGACCTAGAAAACCCTATAGTGTATAACGATCCAACTCGCGTACGGCAGATTTTAACGAATCTGCTCTCAAACGCCATTAAGTTTACAGAGTCTGGCAGTATTAGGGTTGAGATAAAAGACCTCTTAGATCATCACGTGCAACTCGCAGTCTGCGATACTGGTATAGGTATCTCTCCACAAGAGGTACAACATATTTTTGAGGCGTTTCGACAAGTCGATCAAAGTACGACTCGGAGGTATCCCGGTACTGGTCTGGGTTTGCCAATTATCAAAGCCTTGCTGCAAATGATGAACGGTACAATTTCCGTAGAAAGTCAGTTGGGTCATGGCTCGGTCTTTTGCATTAAGCTTCCACGTCAAATATCATTCTCAAACCAAGAAAATCCCGATGGAGCATCAAAATCTCCTCCTTCTCTAGAAAAAAGAAACTTATGGCGACAGCAAGAAATTGCTCGTTTTGCTCCCGAAGATGTAAACAGAAGGAGTATGGAAATATAGTTATAAAATTAGAAAGATAGAAAAAATATAAAAATATTCAATGAAGTCAATAAGCTATGTTACATACAGAAAATTCTAGTAAAATAGACCGTATTTTAGCTGTAGATGATACCCCAGATAACCTCATATTGCTTCAAACAATGTTAGAGGTGGAAGGATATGAGGTAGATTTAGTATCGGATGGAGCAGCGGCACTGAGGCAAATTGAACAGTCTCCACCTGACTTGATTCTCTTAGATGTGATGATGCCAGGAATGGATGGATATGAGGTAACAAGACGCATCCGTAAAAACCCAGAAATATCATACATTCCTATACTGCTGTTGACGGCTCACATCGAAGTCAGTGTTGTGGAAGGTTTGGACGCAGGAGCAGACGATTTTATTCGCAAACCTTTTGACCAAGACGAGCTGTTGGCGAGAGTGCGATCGCTGCTGCGACTGAAGCACAGTATTGACGAACAAGAAAAAATGGCGCGGATGCGAGAGGATTTTGTCTCGCGTTTGACTCACGATTTACGAACTCCCTTGGTAGCAGCAGACAGAATGCTCAATCTGTTTCAACAGGAAGTCTTTTGTGAAATTTCACAGGATATGAAACAGGCGATTTCCGCTATGATTCGCAGCAACCACAATTTGCTAGAAATGGTAAACAACTTGCTGGAAGTTTATCGTTTTGAAGCGGGAAAAAAAACACTGCAAGCAGAAAGCTGCGACCTCCGCGAGATAGTCGAAGAAGTGGTTCAAGAACTCAGTCCCTTAGCTACTGAAAAGGGCATAATGATGGAAATAGACGCGAATGGTATAGATTTTGAAGGTAACCACACTGCTACAGTCACAGGCGATCGCTTGGAATTACGGCGTGTAGTTAGCAATTTAGTTGGAAATGCTATCAAGTTTACAGATACCGGAAGCGTCAATATTCGCATTTGTGAAACACCAGCCAACGCCAAGAATCCAGCTTGGATAGTTATTGACGTGAAAGATACTGGGTATGGTATAGCTCAGGAAGACCAAGCTATGCTTTTTGAGAGATTTCGTCAAGGAAAAAATAAGCGTTCTGGAAGCGGTTTGGGATTACATCTATCTCAACGTATCATCGAATCACACAAAGGAACAATCGGGGTTTCTTCAGAACTAGGAAAAGGTAGTATCTTCACAGTTCGCCTTCCAAAAGAAGCTTGAAAATCAGGTTAATTGAGGTTTAGTAGCAATCAGCCATTAGCCATTAGCCATTAGCCATTAGCCATTAGCCATCAGCCATCAGCCATCAGCCATTAGCCATTAGCCATTAGCCATTAGCCATTAGCCATTAGCATTTTGTGTTATCAAGCACCAATTAAAAATACTACATTGGGATGGTGCTTTTGGAGAATACCTGCCATTACAATCTGAACTGTGATTCATAGATCCTCAGTTTATTAAAATCCATCAACAATTACACTACTAGCAACAACTCAGAAAGTTAAGGGCGAAAGTAGTCCAAAGGTTTTAATCCAAGTGGTCAATGAATTCATCACTCTTTCTTTCTGACTTATTATTAGTGGTCTAAACTTTTAAGGAAACAAATATATGGCTGCACCAACACCAACTCGGGGTCAAATAGAAAGAACATTAGCACAACGTATTCAAGCTTTATATCGGGAGCAATTAGGACATCAGCCGAGTAAAGTCACCTGTCAATTATCGGAAAGTAATGTAGTTGTGGTGATGGAAAATTCTATCACCCAACCAGAACAGTTACTTGCTCAAACAGGTCGCCAAGAATTAGCTGAACAAGTACGTTCTGATTTAGATGAAGCCATTCAACCCCAAATTAAAGCATTAATAGAAGAGACTTTAAATGTTTCTGTCATTGAACTGTTAAGCGATGCCACACTAGAGACAGGTAATAGTGGAATTATAGCCCTCTTAACCGATACACCAACAATTCGTCCCGCTTCAACTTCAAAAGCGAGGAAAAAAACTCCATCACGCAGTAGAAGTAACACTGAAAGAACCGCTTCTTAAAATTAATCCTAACAGAGGTCAACTGCTGAATCAGAGTTTAACTTTCCCTTAAGATAGAGGCGAACCATAGCTTCTAAGTCCTCAATCATGTAAGGCTTGCTGATGTAGTCATTAAAGCCTGCTCTCAAGATTCGTTCTCGATCCTCTACACTAGCCAATGCTGTAATTGCAACAGTTGCAATCTGGCTTGTGAGAGGTTCTTCTTTAAGAGAACGCACAATATCGATTCCACTTAAGCCAGGTAATAAGATATCAAGTAGTATCAAGTCCGGTTGATACTCCTTCGCAACAAGTACTGTCGTTGAACTGTCTTTTTGGCAAATGAGTCTACAGCCCAGCGACTCAAGCGTATAGCTTAACAGTAGGAGGTTATCGTCATTATCCTCCACTGCTAAAACCAGAGGTGGCTGAGAGTTCTGCTCTTTTTCATCCCTCATAAATGCGTGTGCCAGTTCCATTGCTTCTCCAGATGATTCGTTTTGCATACATCGTCTGTTTTCAGAGAACAAACGAGGCACTCCGCGAGCGGACAAATGGCGCTCACCTAAGACTGGCTCGTGTCTCAACTCTACCAAGTTGATTGATCCTTGCTCACCCAACAAGCGTTGAAGAAAGAGTGCCTCAAGTTGAAAGAGTGAGAAGACACTTCTTAATTATATGCAAAATGGAAGAAAAGTTTAGCAAATTAAGTTAGAAAGACTTAATTTATTTAAGCATTATTTAACATCAGTAGGTCAGCACCCAATACTGCGTAGGTTTTGGAAAGTAGAGCTTCGAGAAGCCTTCCAGAGAAACCCGGTTTCTCGGAGAAACCGGGTTTCTGGCACGTTGCTGGTACCTGAAATATTGTTAACCGAGTAGTATTGGGTCAGCATCAAGAGAGTTAACTTATTAGGGTCGTCTTTTGTCTTTTGTCAAACGTCATTAGTAATAGTTTCAGGACAAACTCGGCGCAAGCATATTAACAGGGAACAATATTTGGTGGAAAACCAAGAACAGTTAAACCTTTTGTGGAACGGGTCACCTGTCCCGGTTCTGCTATCTCAAAGATGAAAACACCACCAGGAGCGATCGCATCATAAATACGATGAAATAATTGACCCAGCATTTGATTATCATTATCTGAATCAAAGAGATAGTTGAGACATTCACCTATTGAGGTGACAGCATTGCAAGGTGGAATATCAGTTTTCAAGAATGACTCAACCCGAAATTCCGCTGCTGGAACTCTAACACGTGCAATGGCAATCATTGACTCGGAGATATCAATTCCAAGGACACGGTAACCAGCATGAACAAGTTCAGCCGCCCACAACCCACTTCCACAACCCAAGTCTAGTACTAGACCTTTTTGTATATTGTTGCGCTCTAAGATTTTCAGTATACCAGGTGCGGATTTAAGAGCATAGTCACTGAAACCAACATCATGAATAAAAGCGAGGTCTTCTCTGTACCATTGTTTCATTGTGATTTTGCTACCAGTCGTTTAACTGACTATTTGATGACTACTACAATTAACGTCATTATTCCGCAACTAGCATTGTGCAATTCTGTACTAAGATTGCTTCGGTAAAATATCTGGTCTGTCATCATTCTGTGGGAAGTCTTTTTCTGTTGGGGCTTGCGGATTAACCTTCAGAATTGGTTTAGTCGAAGAATTTTGTTTCTTCCTTAAAATTTGAATTTCTCTTTCAATTAAATTTTGCCCTCTATTAAAAAAATCTTGAGAGTTCGAGGGTACTAAGTCACGAGACAAACGTTGTGCTTGTGATGGAGTCAAACTAGGAACTGACTGCTCAGCCATAGCAGGGGTTTGTCCAATCAGGAAAACTGTTACTAAGTACACTAAAGTTTTTAATTTCATAAAACAGAGGTATATCAGTTATATATACACTAAGTTGGTAGGGGGAAAGAAACGAAAGTTTGTCATCAGTGTTCTCACGTGAATGCAAATCTTACCTTTGACATCTGTATGCTTTAACAATAGTAGAATAACTCTACTGATTGACTAATGCCCTCCTACAAATGGATTAATTCGGTCGGTGAAAGTGATTTCTGTTAGATAAGACTTAATACCGTTATGTTGAGGAGCGATTTAGACAATTTTTACGAATAGAGGAATTTGTTAACCCTCAGTTTCCAAAAAGTTCGACCCATGCTATAATTATAATCTTAGTAATCACTAGAGGTGAGCAATACCCAGCACCCGGCACAAAGAGCGCAAGTTTTCAAACATCACAGGCTTACCCGTTGCTAATTGAGGTTTTAGGGCAGCTTTTGCGTTGAATTAAAACATATAGGTACTAGAAATAAAGTATGATAGGTTTTAGCCCTTCAATAAATTCTGATAGTGATACTTCTAAGCTAACTTATAACGTGCTAGTTGAAAGTGAGCCTGATGGTAGCTTTAGTGCAGTGATGCTAGGTTTATCAGACTGTAAAAGCTCTGGCAAAACTGAAAATGAAGCTCTAGAAAATTTACAAAATCTTTTGCAGAAACGTTTACAGAATTCAAGAATAGTGACTTTAGAAATCGATTCTCCCCAAATTGATAATCCTTGGCTCAAGGTAGCTGGAATGTACAAAAATAATCCGCTTTTTGATGAAGTCCTGTCTAATATAGAAGCAGAACGTCTTAAACTTGATGCAGAAATGGAGGAATACTATAAACAACTTGATACAGAGGATGGGTTAAAGTGACAGTTGTTTGGGTGCTGGATACTGACCATTTATCACTCTTTCAAAGAGAACATCCAACTGTTACACAGCGTCTCAACCAAATTGATTTTGCAAATACAGCCATAACAGTTGTGACATTGGAAGAACAAATGAAAGGATGGCTGAATGTGATTAATAAGTATAACGATCAACCTTCCCAATCTGAAAAACTGATACTGGCTTACAAGGGACTAAGGAATTGAGTGGAATACCTCAATAAACTCAAATTACTTGACTTTGACCTAGCTGCTTATAATTTTTATCAAGAATTAGTTTGTCAGAGAATTCGTATAGGTACGAGAGATTTACGTATTGCTGCTATTACTTTGTCCATAAAAGGTATTTTGGTTACAGGCAATACTAAAGATTTTGCAAAAGTTCCTAATTTACAAATAGAAGATTGGACAATATCTTAAAGTGATATCATTTATGAGGGAATACGAATGTTAGGAATGCGATCGCTGATTTGAAACAATTGCTAAGAGTGCGATCGCCAGATAAAATCGGCTAATTTCAATGCTTCTTAAAAGCCAGGAAAAATTTTTCCTGACTTTTAATAAAACGAGAGCAAGACCTTCACATTAAGTGAAAGCACAATACTTAACCGACAGCAGAAAGTTCTCGCTTAAAGAAAGCTTCTAAAATCTTTTCAGCTATTTGAGGACTTGTTAAACCTAATTCTGCCTTAGATTCATTAGGCTGAGCATGGTCAACTAAAGTATCTGGAATACCAATACGTTTAATGGGAACGACAATATCCTCATCCAACAGTGCTTCTGCAACTGCTGAACCAAAACCTCCCATAACACAACCTTCTTCCAAGGTAACAACACGTCCAATTTTCTTTGCTAAAGAGAAAATTAATTCAGTATCCAAAGGTTTAGCAAAACGAGCATTAATAACAGTCGCTTCAATACCATGTTCGCTGAGAATTTCAGCAGCTTGCAGCGCTGGGTTGACCATTGTTCCATAACCAAGGACTAACACGTCATCACCGTTGCGGAGTATTTCCCCTTTTCCGATTTCCAAAGGTTCCCAACCTTCTTCCATCAAAGGAACACCGTAGCCGTTACCACGGGGGAAGCGCATGGCGATCGGACCAGATGTATGGTTAACACCAGTCACAACCATCCGTTGCAGTTCCGCTTCATCTTTTGGTGCCATTAGTACTATATTGGGAACACACCGGAGGTAAGCAATGTCATACATTCCTTGGTGAGTCGGACCATCTGCACCAACAATTCCTGCTCTGTCGAGACAGAAGAACACAGGTAAATTTTGGATGCAAACGTCATGAATAATTTGGTCGTAGGCTCGTTGTAAGAAGGTGGAATAAATAGCAACAACGGGACGCATACCTTCGCATGTAAGTCCTGCAGCTAAGGTGACTGCGTGTTGTTCGGCAATACCCACATCTATATACTGGTTGGGTAGCTTTGCTTGCAGTTTGTCTAACCCTGTTCCCGTCGCCATTGCAGCAGTTATACCAATAATTCTGGGGTTTTGTTCGGCGAGTTTGACCAAGGTATGGGCAAAAACTTTACTATAACCAGGAGGTTTGGGTTTGTTGGAGGGGATAGCTTTGCCAGTGGCGAGGTTAAATGGAGACTGAGCATGGTAGCCAACTTTGTCTTGTTCGGCTATTTCATAACCTTTACCCTTCACCGTTGCTACGTGTACCAATACCGGACCTGGTATGTGGTGTGCTTGTTGAAAAGTCGCAATTAATTCTTCAAGATTATGCCCGTCTACTGGTCCAATATAAGTAAAACCGAGTTCTTCAAAGACTGCACCTACCTTAGGAACAGCTAAACGTTTCATCCCTTCTTTAATACGTCCTAGTTCGGGTGAAAGGGATTCACCAACGAAAGGAATTTGCTTGAACTGTTCCTCAAAGTTATCCGTGAGAAACTGCATTGGTGGACTCAGGCGCATTTTGTTCAAGTAGCGGGGAATTGCGCCTACGTTGGGAGATATGGACATCTCATTATCGTTGAGGACAACGAGTAGGTTTGTCTTGGGAAGGTGTCCGGCGTGGTTAATTGCTTCTAATGCCATACCACCAGTCAGCGCACCATCACCAATGATAGCAGCGACTTTATATTTTTCCCCTTGCAAATCTCGCGCTAACGCCATACCTAATGCTGCAGAAATACTGGTAGAAGCGTGTCCTGCGCCAAAATGGTCAAACTTGCTTTCGCAGCGCTTGAGATAACCAGCAACTCCATCTTTTTGCCGTAAGCTATGGAAGTGACTGTAGCGCCCTGTAATGAGTTTGTGGGGATATGCTTGATGTCCCACATCCCAAATCACTTTATCGCGATCCAAGTCCAGCGTTTGGTAAAGCCCCAGGGTCAATTCTACAACACCCAACCCAGGTCCGAGATGTCCCCCAGTAGCGGCTACAGTTTGGAGATGCTTGTCGCGAATCTGACGTGCAATCTGTTGCAATTGTCGGATCGATAAACCGTGTAGCTGGTTGGGATGAGTAATTTCACTCAGGTGCATAACTATAGGGTTTTCCTCTCTACTTTTTGTATTTCTGATTTTCCCATGCTCGGGGAATGAGATATCTAAGTTAAGTATAGATATCCATTTTATTGATACTTTGATAAAGAGATATCAATGCAAAATGTTAAAAAAAATACAAATTCTTTAATAAGTACTTATGAATAAATATTTAGATTTACATATTTTTTAAACTGGCTAAAATTACTGTAATCCACCACTATTCCCTACTGCCCATTCCCCATTGCCCATTCCCCATTGCCTATTCCCCATTGCCTATTCCCCATTCCCCATTGCCTATTCCCCATTCCCCATTGCCTATTCCCTTCTTTTCAAGGGGACGTAGAAATCCCCAAGCGCTACTATAAATCCATATTACTGAAGCGACTCCGGACTAACGATCGCACCTGGAACGACTGGCGTATCGGGTTGTGGCTGTTGTCTTTCCAAATATTGACTGAGAACATAAGCCACATCACCGCGAGTCATGGGTTGTAATGGGGAAATATTGCCTTGTTCATCTGTATTCAGAAATCCTTCACTTGCAACTGTTGCGATCGCCTTCCTTGCCCATTCTGGGATAGACTCTGCATCTGGATATGCTGACAAAATCTGATTTACAGTCGCATCTGGAAATTGAAACACCCCGTAAGCTTGAGCAAAAATAGCTAAAGCTTCCGCTCGTGTGACTCTTTGGTTGGGAAAAAATAGATTTCCCCGATAGCCTTTCATAATATCAGTTTTTAAAACCAGTTGAATATCGTTATATGCCCAGTGGGAGGCGGGTACATCAGCAACTTTTATATTTTCTTTAGTTGCAACCTCTCGTTTATCCAGTCGAAACGCTTTCACCATAATAGAGGCTAATTCTGCACGAGAAATCAACCGTTCGGGATAAAAGTTTCCATCTGGATAGTTAGTCATCAACTTAGCAGTGACCACTTGTGCAATGGAATCTGAGGGTTTTTCAGTACTAGGTTGGATTTGAGCATAGGCAGTATTAGGAAAAAATTGCAGTACTGCTACTAATGAAAGAGTACCTAGAATCTGGCTCAGGGTATGGGGTGTAGGGTATGGGGTGTAGGAAGAAGAAGTTTTTATGCGGTGATGGTGTACGCAGTTCATAATGGCTAGAAAAAAATGATTTTAACTTGACAAAAATGACATTATCTACAGCTACAGATGCTAACAAACAAAGTACGGAATTGGGCGTCATCAGTCATTAGTTTGACTCAGAACAAACGTCAATTGAGGGTAAAACCTGATCGGATAATGCCACTTGCTCATTACTATTGATTTATGGCTGGCGCAAAAAGTGCCACTCAAAGGAAAATAAATAATGTTTGAGGAGCTTTGGGAATGACTACAGCAACAGATCCCGTAAAGTTGATGAAGCAAGAAGTTGGTAAAGCAGCCGCCGATTTGGTACAATCGGGTTCTATTGTTGGATTGGGTACTGGGTCAACAACAGCATACGCAATTCAGTTTTTGGGCGATCGCCTGAAGTCGGGTGATATTAAAGATATTGTTGGTGTCCCCACATCATTTCAAGCAGAAGTCTTAGCAAAGCAGTACGGAATTCCTCTCACCACCCTAGACGCTATTGACCACATTGACATTGCAATTGATGGCGCGGATGAAGTTGACCCGCAAAAGAATTTAATCAAAGGCGGTGGAGCAGCACATACCCGCGAAAAAGTTGTTGATTACTTGGCAAATAGGTTTATCGTGGTTGTAGATGCGGGAAAATTAGTTGACCGATTGGGTTCTGTTTTTGCCGTACCCGTAGAAGTTATACCAATGGCGGTCACCCCTGTAATGCAAGCCATTGAAAAACTTGGGGGAAAGCCAGAGATTCGTATGGGCGTAAAAAAAGCAGGTCCAGTTATCACCGACCAAGGCAATATGGTTGTTGATGTTAAATTCAATACAATAGATGACCCCGATCATCTCGAAAAAACACTCAATAATATTCCTGGTGTCTTGGAAAATGGCATCTTTGTCAATTGTGTAGATGTGGTCTTGGTTGGCGAAGTCAAAGATGGTCAACCTTCAGTACGACAAATGTAGTAATTCGAGCAAATACGTATAAGGGCGGGTATATTACCCACCCTCAAACCTCAAAAATGTAATCTCAAACAATTGCTACATTCATCTTTATTTAATCTTGTCTATAAGTATTATTTTTAACATCCAATAGCCATAATTTTTCCAATAATGCAATTCGTTTACGAAAAACCACACTACGGTATTTTTTATACGCAGTGATACCCATAAATAGAAGGATAGGTAAAGAAATGATCGCAAACCCTACACAATTGAGAGCAGATGTATCAGTAGCACCTTTAGATGGGGTATTTACCGAGGAGTAAGTTGTTGACTGACTGCTAAACTGCTTTGGCATTGGTACCTCTAAAGATTGTTTAGTTGGATAGACGAGTCTTTACAAAGATCGTTTCATTTTACGCAGTACACGGACTCTTTTCCGGGATATTGCTCAAACAAAATATTTTTTCCCAAACGGTCACAAAATATATCGTTTTTGGGAAATTCAGTCAAGATAGTATAAATACTTAAATTTAAAAAATCCCCTATTACTTTTATACGACTGAACTACAACTAAATTCACACAACAATAGGCTATACTGTGAAAAATGCTTGTGAGTAGGGAGTTTGACGAATGCCCTCACCATTTCTGGGGATGAACCCTTATCTGGAACATCCAGCTTTCTGGTCGTCATTCTATACTCGGCTTTTGGTGGCGATCGCCGATGCAGTTGCACCTCAGTTGCGCCCAAAGTATTACATTGAGGTTGAAACTCGCACTTACCAAGACCCGGATAGCGATGAGGTTTTAGTTGGAATTCCAGATGCTACAGTTCTCACAGCTAGTTCGTCTAATTCAAGCAGTGAAAAACTTCACTCAGAGACAAGCACTACCCTAACTCAAAAACGCCCGCAGTCAATAGCGCTACCTATACCTATAACCGTAAAAGAGCGGTATTTGGAAGTGAGAGAAATAGGTAGAAATACTGTGATTACTGTAATTGAAGTGTTATCGCCCAAAAATAAACAAAAAGGTTCGGGTAGAGCAGCTTATGAAAAGAAACGGGGGCGGGTTTTAGCAAGTCTTTCGCATCTGATAGAAATCGACTTACTACGCGCTTACTCACCAATGACTATGTTAGGTAAAGTGCAGCCAACAGACTACCGTATCGTTGTGAGTCGAAGCGAACAACGTCCCAAAGCTGATTTATACGGCTTTAATTTACCAGAACCGATTCCCACTTTTCCCTTGCCACTTTTGTTAGAAGATGAAGAATTGAGCGTTGATTTGCAGGCAATTGTTGATGGCGTATGCGAAAGGGCGGGCTATAACGAACGCATTGATTACAGCCAAAGCGTTCCACCGCCTAAATTATCACAAGCCAACCAACAGTGGGTTGAGGAATTACTAGCGCCAATTCGGCGAGGTGGAAATGACATACCCGGATAGTGAAAAATGTCGGTAACTATGGGTAGAAATCAAGTTCCAGTTACTTTCCCACTTTCCTCCACACACTTGATTTAAAGTGGAAATTAGTACGTTTAAAACTTACTTAATCTCAAGTTCAAAATCTCGTGATGCTATACAGACGATTTGGGCGTACAGAATTAAAAATGCCTGTCTTTTCCTGCGGCGGCATGAGATATCAGTATAAATGGCAAGACGTTCCACAATGGCAAATACCTCAAGATAACCAGCAAAACCTAGAAGCGACCATTAAACGAGCAGTTGAATTAGGAATCAACCATATTGAAACTGCCCGTGGTTATGGTACTTCTGAAATGCAGCTGGGGAGAGTTTTGCCAACTTTCAAGCACGAAGAGTTGATTGTTCAAACAAAAATCTCTCCTCAGGCAGATGCTAAAGGATTTAAACGTGATTTTGAAAAATCTCTACAAAATCTGCGCTTAGATTACGTTGATTTACTAGGAATACACGGCATCAACAATGCAGAATTACTAGAATACACGATGCGTCCTGGTGGATGCTTGGACATAGCACGAAAACTTCAAGCACAAGGAAAAGTCAGATTTATCGGTTTCTCAACCCACGGCTCGACAGATATTATTATCCAGGCAATAGATACCAATCAATTTGATTATGTCAATCTACATTGGTACTACATCAATCAAATCAACTGGGCTGCGATTGAAGCTGCTACCCGAAAAGACATGGGCGTATTTATCATCAGCCCATCGAATAAAGGGGGGAACTTATATAACCCACCAGAAAAACTAGTCCATCTTTGTTCTCCCTTGAGCCCGATGGTATTTAATGATTTATTTTGTCTGAGCCATTCTCAAGTCCATACTCTTAGCTTGGGTGCTGCAAAACCACAGGATTTTGATGAACACTTGAAAACATTAGATTTATTGGATGATGCATCGGAAATCTTACCACCCATTTTGGCACGCTTAGAGCAAGAGGCGATCGCAACCCTAGGAGAAGATTGGGTAAAAACTTGGAACGTCAACTTACCAACCTTTGCTGAAACCCCTGGTCAGATAAATATTCCAGTCATTTTGTGGTTAAGGAATTTGGCTTTAGCTTACGATATGTTAGATTATGCCAAAATGCGGTACAATCTTCTCGGACATGGTAGTCACTGGTTTGCTGGTAATAAAGCAGATAGAGTCAACCAGTTAGACTTGAGGGAATGCCTGAGCCGCAGTCCTCATGCTGACAAAATTCCTCAATTACTCGCACAAGCACATCAAATGTTAGTGGGTGAAGTCGTGCAGCGGTTGTCTCAAAAATTATGAATTATGAATTATGAATTATGAATAATTCATGTTAGCCAAAATCTTAGAAAATAGAGACTGAAAACTGAAAAATTTGCGCTGGTAGCTCATCATGATTATTAGTCGTCGCCATTTCTTGTATTTGCTTGGAGCTAGTGCAGGTGCTTTGGTTTTAGATTCGTGTGCTTTAGCACAAAATGCTCCAGAAACAACCCAAGCTAGTCCAGGTAAAACCGGGACTATCGAATTACCACCCTTACCTTACGCATACGATGCATTGGAACCTCACATCGATGCAAGAACTATGGAATTTCACCATGACAAACATCATGCAGCATATGTAAAAAACTTAAATGCAGCATTAGATAAGTATCCAGAACTCAAAAGCAAAAGTGTTGAGGAACTTTTGCGTGACCTGAATAGTGTCCCAGAAGACATTCGCAGAACAGTACGTAACAATGGTGGTGGTCATGTGAACCATTCCATGTTTTGGAGAATTATGACCCCTAAGGGCGGTGGAGAACCACAAGGACCGATCGCATCCGCTATTAGCAAAAACTTTGGTAGCTTTGCTGCTTTCAAAAAGCAATTTAACGAAGCTGGTACTTCTCGATTTGGGAGCGGTTGGGTTTGGTTAGTCCTCAATCAGGACGATAAGCTAGAGGTCATGACCACAGCTAATCAAGACTCTCCTTTGAGTGAAGGACAATATCCAATTATGGGTAATGATGTATGGGAACACGCATATTACCTTAAGTATCAAAACCGCCGCGCTGATTATTTAGACGCTTGGTGGAATGTATTGAACTGGGAAGAAATTAACAGGCGGTTAGTAGAGGGAGGGAGGGAGTGAGGGAGTGAGGGAGTGAGGGAAAAGAATTGTTAGGAAACCACAAACTTTTGGAAATGAAGGTAAAAATAAGGGGTTCAGCGTTCGCGAATCAGGAGGTCAACAGCACTGGTTTAAAGGCGTTCACGTAGTGGCGGTTTCCGCATCGCATTGGTGGTAATTCATGACATCGTCTGAAAACCCTACTAAATGGTTGTTGTGTTGAATCCCGACCTTTATTTGAAATGTCCGCATAGCAAGGCTTCTAAAAAACTTTTAGGTTGACTCAATTTACCCCTCACTCCCTCACTCCCTCACTCCCTCACTCCCTCACTCCCTCACTCCCTCCCTCCCTTTTGAAAATTTCCGCGACACCCAATTGACAATCCCACTAATCAAAGCACCAGCCATAAGAATCCCAATAGCTGGATTGAATACTGGTTGCCAGAGCTTGTACCATAAATCTAAGCCTAGGGGTACTCCGGTTGCTTGACCAATTGCAGCGATCGCCAACCACCCAAAGCCAAATAAAACTAGAAACACGTCTGCTACTAAAACAACATTCAGCCAGTTTAAAAATTTATCTTTCATAAGTAAATTAGTTAATGGTTAGTGGTTAATAGTTAGTTGTTAGTAGCTTTTTTTACAACTAACCAATAACAACTAACTACTAACCATTATTCTGGAAACAACCAGCTTTTTACTTTTGCCAAACTTTGCCAATCTGGTTTTCTGCTTAAACCATCTTCGATACTGCTTTTAATTTCTTCTTGCCATTCAGTATTGACAAAAATCAACTGATGTGCTATGTCTATATGTTGTCGCAAGCCCTTTTGACCTGTTTCCAGCATAGCGACGGCAAGATTGACCCTAGCTTGTGGGTCTTGGGGATTCAATTTGACTGCTTTTTGAGCAGCTTTGAAAGCGGAATTGGGTTTGTCATCCAACAGATACAACCACGCCAGACACGTCCAAGCTGGACTATTTTTAGGGGCGCGATCACAAAGTTCTTTAAACAGAGGTATTAAGGAATCTGCTGGTTCTCCAGCTTTATAGCGTTCTAATCCTGTATCAAACAGGGCTTCTACTGTTTGAGTCATTAGTCATGAGTCATAATTCATAAGTCGTTGGTCATTAGTCATTAGCAAATCTTACAGAACTAATGACCAATGTCAATATTACACACCAAAGGACTTACCGCAACCGCAGGTTTGAGAGGCGTTGGGGTTGGAGAATTGGAAGCCACCGCCAATCATTGCATCGCTATAATCTAGCATTAATCCATAGAGATACAATAAACTCTTGCGATCGCATACAATTTTAAAGCCATCATAATCAAAAACTTCATCTTGAGGGGTAATCTTGCTTGGGTCTTCAAAATCCATCATGTAAGACATTCCAGAGCAGCCACCTTGACGCACTCCCACCCGCAAGCATAGGTCTTGACCGCCCTGTTTTTCTTGCAAGAGTTTTACTTGTCGTAATGCGGCTTCACTCACCTGAATTCCCCGTAATTGAGACTGAGTTGTCTGTGTCATCTGCTGTTTAAACTCCTTAATGTTTTAAACGTTACCCTTGTGTAGCAAGTGCTTGAGTTTTTTAGTCCCAAATCTTTCTGTTTAAAGGTAACTTTCCTTTAGTTTTTGAGCAGCATTCAGCAATTATCACCTTAGAACTCGGCTTTTCAGCATATTGGTTTTTTTTGATGTCTAATAAGCTACTAAAATAACCACTGTTGCTGAAGTACTGAAGGCTGAATGCTTTTCGTTTTTGTTTTCATTCTAGCGACATTAGAACCGCAAATTGGCGAATTGTAAATACTCCACCAAAAGCACGCAAAGGTTTTTATTCTAGAATTGAGAGACTCGGTGTGTTTACATTCAATATTATTTTTGAAGTTTCAGCCTTGTGGCAAGCACCTAGCCGCAATCACGCTTCGAGTGTCAGTCGGGAATTTTTATCCTAGGCAAGATGCTCAACCTAAAAGTTTACTAATTATTGATTTTTTTGATTAAATTACTGTATGACAAGTTTTAATCGCTCTACCGGTCGTCGGCTGAAGAAATTAACTCAAATGCCTTCTGTGTGGGAGGGCGATCGCCGTCCGTTGTCATCATCGCCAATTCCGACGCCTGACTCAGAAGTTCAGGGTGAATGTATTCTATGGGTAGATGGTACGCAAGGCATTGTCCGGGGAATGGACGTAGTAGCCCCCCAAACCGGTCCTGAAGCTATTGTTCGCACCTTAATGCGAGCAATGGAACATCCTCATAGTCCAGCAAAACCTGCTCGACCCCAAAGAATTGTGGTTAAAGACCGCGAGATTCAATTCTACCTGCGCGGAGTTCTTCAAGATTTGGATATAGCGATTGACTATGCACCAGAATTGCCGTTGATTGATGAACTATTTCGTGGGTTTGCGGAAATTTTAGATAGCCAAGTTCCCGATTTACCTCCTCAGTACGCACAAGCCCTAAGAGAAAAGTCTCTCGAAATTTGGCAAACTGCTGCTTGGGAGTTATTGGAAGAACAGCAAATATTATCCATAGAGATTAACAACTGGGACGTTGGAACACTCTATGCCAGCGTTATGGGTATGTTGGGGATGGAGTATGGCATTTTGTTATATCGTTCGGAAGAATCGCTGAAGCGATTTCGTGCAACGGTTCTGAGGGAAGACGAATCGCAGGGGCATTTGGAAGAAGCTTTCCTCAAACAAGATTGCTTGTTCTTGACCTTTGAAACTGCTGACGAAATTGACGATTTGGATGATGATTTCGTTGATTTAGCCGATCTACCATTATCAGAAATAGAGCCTACCTTTGGCAATATCCATCCATTGGAAGGACTGCGGTCTGTTTTGTATGACGAAGAAGCAGCTGCAGTTTTTGTTGCTTTAGAAAGCCTGTGTCATTTTATCCGCGATCACCGTCGTCAGTTGGGTAGCGATACCTTCCCCACTCTCAGCAGTCGTTACCACATTTCGCTTCCTGAGTCCTCAGATGAGGAAACGAAATCAGTACCTGTTACTGTTTCTACTATGCCGCAGTTAGCAGAAGAATTAGAGGAGATAGCGGGTTTCGACATAGAGGAAGATGATGAAGAGGAAGATATTGAAACCTTTCACTCATTACGAGATGATCTGATACCAGAAGATTCATTTCTTAGCCTAGGTGTCGTATCTTGGGAGATGTTGGAGTACCTGCGTCAAGGATCGAAGTCTTATCAAACTGAGGAGATTACACAGGTAGGTGATGGATTACCCGTGATTCTCATTCAAACTTCTCGTCCAAAAGCAAAGACAGTCATAGAAAATATCGAACAAGCAGGAGGACTCAAAGCCATTTGTTTTAATCCGGGTGCCGATCCGTTGAATGGTACGGTGTATGATTTGGGTTTGTTACAAACCGAAAATGGAGAATTGTTCCTCTTTGGTGAATTTGAAGATGAAGACCCAGTACACGTAGAAGCTCGGAGAAAATGGAATCAGCGTTGTAAGAATACTCAAGGATATTGCGGCTTGATTATTGCCAAAGGACTGACAGGGGCTTCTCGCGGTAACCCCCAGCTGCGAGATATGATGGCTTTGTTTGAAGCAAGATTTCTGTCGCCAAAAGATTTAGGCATTGGGACTCTCCAACTCATGCCCCAACTACAGTTTGAGTGAGATTTATCAGTTATCAGTCAATACTATAAGGGATAAGCGAAAATTAGAAACCCGGTTTCTTAAAGAAACCGGGTTTCTGGGATGTTGTGGAACCTCAATTAATACTTGAAGGGTTTTGGGGAAATAAGAACCCCGGTATCTCCAAGATACCGGGTTTCTAGCGGGTTTGTGGCACCTCAGCAACCGAAAACCTACGCAGTATTGACAGTCATTTCAGCCGTAATCTAAATATTTCCGCGTAGGTACGTATTGACACAGATGCGACTGTATTTTGCAGTTATAATGATTTTTTTATAAATACCAGTATTTTCCTATACAGACAAATAGTTATGCAAGCAGTGAATATACGATTGAGTTTTCAGCAATCTCACTGTTGTTTTTTCTGGAATAGGATTTAAGATAAAAAAGTATACACACAAAAATTTCGTTGGCTATATCCACAGCTTTAAGCTTATAAAGGAGAAAAAAGAGTTATGTCCCTTTTGTGCATTTTCACACGTAACTATCAACATTAAGACAGAGATGCGATCGCTAGGAAATTGAATGTTGATAAACCTCTAATAGTCTTGTCAAATATCAATCCTTACTTGGGGTAAAGTCAACAATTCATGACAGACTTATACACCACTTATTTACAGTAAATAAATTAGGCAAGTAAGCAATATAAATTGGTGAGAAGCTTATTATTAGGGCTTTTTTCATTTTTGTATTCTGATTTCAAGAAGGATTATTGGTTTAACTTTTTATTCTGAATGGCTCTATTCTAATTATTTACTAAATACATAAAGGCAATTTTTAGTAATTTTATATCCTTTATATATTTTTTCTACAGAAAACTAAAATAATTTCTAGTTTGAAGAAATGAGAAAAATATAAACACGTTTTCTATTAAATTTGAAATATTGACTATGTTGATTTATGGTAAAGATTCAAATTCAAGCTAGAAAATACACAAAAAACAAAATCAATATTTTTTTTTAATTGAGGAGAGGATATGGAAAAAACGACATCAATGTTGAAGCCCTTATTATGCATATATAACTTAGTTATTATGAAAACTCCTCTTTGAGACAAGTTAGAATTTTACAGAAATTATTCAAACAATCGTTTTCCCCTGTTAGTTAACACTTTGATACCATATTTGCAGGAAGTCAAGTATAGGTTTTGTCAGAGACGTTGAGAGTACATAAACTTCAAAAAGGTCCAGTGCTTTTGATGACCACTAATATGACAATTCGTTATTTGCTTGACAGAAAATTTCTCACCTAAATTTATAAAATCTCATAGTCAGCTCTACCGATTTTTTTTTTGAGGCGATTTGTTAGCAATGCGTGTATGCTATTCCTACTGTTACAAATCATTTATGATTTATAACTCCGTATCCTTTGTCGAAAAATGAAGCAGCCTGTCACAAAACAAAAAAAAACTATTAGTCTTTACGAAATTACTTGTATCCCGACAAAAACTCTGCTAATGTTATCGTTTTCATCTCTAATTGTTCCCTTTAATGATGTTAAGATCCAGCAAATAGCACAATCAAATGACAAATAAGAAATGGGCTGTAAAACGTATCACGGTCAATTTAGCAGTGCAGGAGGCAGAAAAACTGGAAAAGTATTGCCGCCAAACAGGTAGACCTGCAACTGATGTTATTCGGGAACTTATCCGAGGATTACCTATCACGGATGAGACCAAAGATGCAAACCAGTAATAACGACACAGGATATGGGGTAAGAGACGGGGAAGAGGAAATGGGGAAGAGGGAATGGGAAAATTTCTTTATCCAATACCCTTTCACCTTTACCCTTTTTTCTAGACCCTACCCTCTACCCTGTACCCCTTACACCCGAGTTGCAAATTCCGACACTAACCCAGTTACAATTTGTAAAGAAACTGAGAAGGAAAGACGGAATGCGCGTTGCAATCGTAGGTGCGGGACTTGCTGGACTAGCAACCGCTGTAGATTTAGCTGATGCTGGCTGTGAAGTCCAGATATTTGAGTCTCGTCCGTTTGTTGGTGGTAAAGTTAGCAGTTGGGTTGATGGCGATGGCAACCATATTGAAATGGGGTTGCACGTCTTTTTTGGCAACTACTATCAATTATTGGAATTGATGAAGAAAGTGGGAGCGCTGGACAACCTGCGCCCAAAAGAGCATACCCACCTCTTTGTCAATCAGGGGGGAAGCATTGGGGCTTTAGATTTTCGATTTTTATTGGGTGCGCCTTTCAATGGATTAAAAGCATTTTTCACCACTTCCCAACTGTCAGTATTAGATAAGTTGCAAAATTCAGTGGCATTGGGAACCAGCCCAATTGTCAGGGGTTTGGTAGACTTTAACGGTGCGATGAAAAACATCCGCGACTTGGATAAAGTCAGCTTTGCCGATTGGTTCCGCAGTCACGGTGGTAGTGAGGGTAGCATCAAGCGGATGTGGAACCCTATTGCCTTTGCCCTTGGCTTTATTGATTGCGACAATATTTCTGCTCGTTGTATGCTAACTGTTTTTCAACTCTTTGCCGTGAGAACAGAAGCGTCCAAGTTGCGAATGTTGAATGGTTCCCCTTATGAGTACCTGCACAAGCCGCTCTTAAATTATCTTGAAGCTAGGGGGACAAAAATTTATACTCGTCGGCAAGTGCGGCAAATACAGTTTACTGAGGAAGGGGAACAAACCTACGTTACAGGTATCGCCACAGCAAATGGTGATACAGAAGAAACTATCACTGCTGATGCTTACGTTGCAGCTTGCGATATTCCAGGAATTAAGCGTTTGCTACCTCAGGAATGGCGCAAATGGTCGGAGTTTGACAATATATATAAGTTAGATACAGTACCAGTGGCAACCGTACAACTGCGGTTTGATGGTTGGGTGACGGAACTGCATGATGCTGAAAAGCGCAAGCAACTGGATCGTGCAGCGGGTCTCGATAATTTGCTTTATACCCCTGATGCTGATTTTTCTTGTTTCGCTGATTTGGCTTTGACTAGCCCTGGTGATTATTATCGTCAAGGGCAGGGGTCGTTGTTACAGTTGGTGCTAACACCAGGAGATCCTTTTATTAAGCAAAGTAATGAGGCGATCGCATCTCATGTTCTCAAGCAAGTCCATGAGCTGTTCCCCTCATCACGAGAGCTGAACATGACTTGGTACAGTGTTGTGAAACTGTCACAGTCTCTGTACCGAGAATCACCTGGAATGGATGTCTATCGTCCTCTCCAAAAGACGCCGATTCCTAACTTTTTCCTTGCGGGTAGCTATACGCAGCAGGATTACATTGATAGCATGGAAGGTGCTACAATTTCGGGACGGCGTGCGGCGAAGGCAATTTTGGAAACTGTGAAGAAATAAACCGCGAAGACGCGAAGGGCGCGAAGAAATCATGGCAGATTGGTTGGAACATAGTGTGCAGGTGGAAGTTGAGGTTCCTATTGAGTTAGTATGGGGTCTCTGGTCTGATTTGGAACAAATGCCTCGGTGGATGAAGTGGATTGAGTCTGTTAAGGTTGCACCAGATAATCCAGATATCTCTTTGTGGACTTTGAACACGGGCGGTTTGGAGTTTACGTGGAAATCCCGCATTATTAAAGTGATTCCCAAGCAGATTATTCAATGGGAATCGGTGGATGGTCTACCGAACCAGGGTGCAGTGCGTTTTTATGACCGTCACGGTAGTAGCATCGTGAAAATGAGCGTTGCTTATGCTATCCCTGGTATTATTGGCAAAATTATGGATAATCTGTTTTTAGGACGGGCGGTGGAATCAACTTTGAAAGAAGATTTAGAGAGATTTAGAGTATACGCCCTCCAAGCCCAAACAAGTTCAACTTTGTAGGGTTTTATGGTGGCTTGGTTATTGGCAGAAACCCGGTTTCTTTAAGAAACCGGGTTTCTCAACAACTGCTTAACACCAACTGTATTGCTTTATATAAACTTTAAAAGTATTCAGGAAGGTTTCATTAATTCTTGTGGAGCAGTCATAGTGTTATCGTTTACATTATATATGTAATATCGCTGGAAATTCAGAAACCCAAGAAAATATCTTGCTATATTCCTTCATCAGTCCGTGTTTCAGTTTTCCACAGAGATAGCTATAAATGTGTTTTTTGTGGTCGTAATTCCCACAAAGTACAGTTAGAGGTAGACCATATATTACCCTTTGCCAAAGGGGGCAGTAACGACCTTAGTAACTTGCAAACATTGTGTATAGATTGCAATCGTGGTAAGGGTGCGCGGTTTTTGGAGAAGTGATTTTATGTTATTTGATTTCTTTCAGTCAGGTATTTATTTGTTTCGTGAATTTCATGAAAATAGATGGAATCCAGTTGGTGTAGAAGGAGACCTGTTACTATTTTTTAGAGATTTCAAAAGAGCCATAGACTCTAAAGATATACAAAGGCTCAAGAGATTAATATCAGATGATTACTACAGTCATTCCTATGTTAATCAAAACAAGCAGCAGCTTTTATCCTGGGTTCAAAATTTCTTGATCAAATTACCATTTTTTATAAACCCTTCTTTAGAAATTGAAATATGTACAGTACCACAAGTCAAAGAAGAACAAAAAATTTATGTGGTAATTAGACCTATAATGAATCTTCATGTTTTAGGGATGAATTTAACATCTCAGCTATTTGGAACAAATAATCAGATAGCATTGCTTTTAAAAAAAGACAAAAAATATGGATTATTTTCTATTCTGAATATGGAAGAAGTTGCTTAAAGATTTTCATTAAAAATGAAAACTCCTGATTCGCCCATTTTTTCATGAGTTAGAGAAAAGAAGCATTGAAAATTATACCTAGCGACATATTTTCAAAAGTGATTTAGGCTTGCTATAGAGCCTTGGGATATTAGTCACAATTAGGAATAAAAAATATGGCTTACGTACATGAAATAAAATTCTTTATTAGTAGGGAATCTGGCAAATTAATGTTGGCGCTCTATGATAATCCTCCAATTTTTTGTCATGAATTTTGGATAAAGAATATTGATGCTTCAGAAATGGGTCTTAGCTGTATACCAGATGGTTGTCAACTTGAACAAAAATATAAAGTAGAACAACTTGGTATTAAGCCTTTTCATGCTTCTAAGCCGGAGTTTGATTTTATTGACAAATGTGCGGAAATAGCTTGGCAAAGGGCTATACAAGCAGCAATACAAAATTTGCTACCTCCTGTGTAAAGCCACAGAGTTACTGAGGGTTAGTGACCACTAATCTCTACAAATGTGTTCTATCCCAATTTGCACGTCATTCTTGAAAGCAGAGAAACCCGGTTTCTTAAAGGAAATCAGGTTTCTGGATCTCGCAATTTTCACAAATCAAATTATGATTGCTATATACTTAGTAGAAAATCGTTAAAAACTACAGGAGAAAATAGCAAGTGGCGCAACATTCCACCACTGGTGCAGCTTTTATTGGAGGAGGAAGCATAACGGGTGCTGGTGTTTCTGTTGCTGTGGGGGGGATGGGATTGGCGGGAGGATTTGGCGGAGTTGGAATTGGGATGGCTCCTGTAGTTGGTGCTGGTGCTGTTGCGGGTGCAGCTGTGTATGGGACTTTGAAGGCGATCGCACAAGGTGATTTTGTTGCTTTCAGTGCAATGGGAATTGGCGCAGTAGGTGGTGCTGGTGTTTCTAGCTTTGTTGGTAGTATGGGGTTGGTTGCACCTAAAGTCGGTTTAGCTGTGGGTGTTGGTACACTACCTATGGTGGGAGTTGGGGCTGTGGTTGGACTGGCTGCTTATGGTATCGCTAAATTACTGGACGAAACTGAGACTAGAGAAACACCAGCACAACTTTTTGACCGGATGGAAGAAAAAGTTTTGCAGATGGATGCTGAATGTATAGCTGTGATGGAGTTAGAGGCATTTTTATCTGGTGATGATTTAAAGCAAAAATTTGCTGCTTTGGAAGTTGAGAATGAGTTAGAGGCGCTTAAAGCTACAGTTAAGAAAAAATCGTTACCAGAGCCTCCCCAGCCTGAAACCTCTCAAACAGAAATTATGTCTCTCAAATCCTCCGAAACTTGGAGATGCGTGCATACTCTCAAAGGTCATTCAGCCGCAGTGAATGCGATCGCTATTAGCCCCGATAGCCAGACCTTTGTCAGTGGGAGTGATGACAAATCAGTTCGTCTGTGGAACTTGAAAACAGGAAAGTGGCTTTATATCTTTGCTGGACAAGCAGAGGCGGTTTTATCTGTTGCGATTAGTCCTGATGGTCAAACATTTGCAAGTGGTAGTGTAGATAGAAAAATTACGAGTTGGAAACTGGATACAAAAGAGTTTTCTAATACCTTTTTTTACCTAAATTCTCCCTACAGTCATAATGGTTTTGTTCATACACTCGCCTTCAGTCCTGATGGAAAAACTCTTATCAGTGGTGGTGGAGATAACACGATTCGACTCTGGGGGTGCTATTCGAGAAAAGTAAAATGCACACTCAATGGACATTCAGATGCAGTTTTATCTGTGGCGATCGCTCCCGATGGTAAAACTCTTGCTAGCGGGAGTGCTGATAAAACGGTTCGGCTTTGGGATTTAGAAACTGGGAAACAAATTCGTATTTTTACAGAGCATATAGCAAAAGTTAATACAGTTATTATTAGTCCAGATGGTCAGAGACTAATCAGTGGTAGTACTGACACCACCATCAAGATATGGAATTTAGCGACTGGAGAATTACTACAAACTTTGACCGAACACTCAGACGCAATCGCATCTGTTGCTATCAGCCTGGACGGACGTATTCTTGCCAGTAGTAGCAAAGCAGGTAGCATCAATCTTTGGAGTCTAGAGACTGGGACAGTCCTGCAAACTCTACCTGGATGCAGTCCTGTTGCTTTCAGTTCCAATGGAAACACATTAATAAGTGGGGGTAAAGGAGGGACTCTTAAAATTTGGCGACAAATGGTTAGTAGTGATGAACACATAGCTGAGCCAGTGCTATCCGGAGATTGGTGGGAAGTATTGGGTGTTAGTCAGGCTGCTTCTCCAAAAGATGTCAAGTATGCTTACTTGAGATTAGCAAGACAATATCATCCTGATGTCAATGGTTCTGCTAATGCAAAAGCTATCATGCAAGCTATTAATCAGGCTTATAAAGAATTTCGCTATCAAATCAGAATAAAGTGAGTCTATTAAGTATTACAGTTCGTAAATTTTTATCGAAATAAGAGCTTGTAGTTACGCTTTAGCGCATGCATCGCAACTACAAGCCCCTACACCCTACACCTCGTTTTTACAACCCAATCGCGCCCTTTCTTCAAAGAATATCTGTTGCATTCTTTGAACATAAGGTAATAACAAGTCCTTTTGTTCCGGGTTTACATGATTAATAAGTTCCTCAGCTAGCACTTGATACCACTGTTTTGTCACCTCCCATTGAATTTCTACACCTTCTGTCACCATTACACAAAGAGGGAGCAGTTCCTGTTTAATGGGTGTCATGCTCTTCTCCAATAAACACAGCCATAAATAGGCTTGGAACATATTCAAGTCACGGAGACAGGAGTGGGTAATTTCTGGATTGGTTAACTCTCCCCTACGACTGCGATAATCGGGCAATAATTGAATGAGCCGGCGGTAAACTGTTTGAGCAATTTCCTCAGAAAGGGGTAACATCTGCTCGACAAGGGTTAACATTGGTGAATCTAAATCGTGTCTAGCCGCCGCAACACACACTCTTTGCCAAGGCATAGCCACTTGTTCTTCTACAAACTGTAAGTAAGGTTTAAGCAGTGCTTTCTCAGCAGGTGTTAACTTTTTTAAAATGAGCTTGTTACTAAAGTTTAACTGCGAAGTCATAAAACCAAGAGCACGCCAGTCTTTTGATGCTATGTGTTGCTCTTGAAATACTAATAATGTTGGTTCTAGTTCGTATGATAGCTCTTCAATTTCTGCAATATCCCAAATGGGTATAACACGTCCATCTCTCCCTTCTATTAGTGCTATGTCGTGTTTCAAAGACTGCTTTTGATATATCTCCAAAAGCTTTTTATAAACTCGAAACGCAAAGTGAGTGATGCGCCGTGCTTCGTTTAAATCTAGAATGTTAGGAATATAACCGTAGAGAGTTTTTGTTTGAACCCATGCCATCTGGCAGTTAATATCTAACACATGATCCTTAAGCTTACCAGCAGTTTTTTCTCTACTCTCCCGTGAATTTGCCATCAACAACTCACTCAAAAAAGAGGAATTATCTGCGACTTGAGAGGATATATTCAGTGTAAAACGCTTTAACCAGAGGTTAAGTAAGTTTTTTACCGAGGGAGTTTTTACAACCTGAGAGGTTTTGAGCATATTTTCTTCCTTTTTAGCTTTCTAAGACTCGTCATATAATTGGACTTTTGATTTTTACAAAGAGCGACATAACAGGATATCACACTTAGATATTCTTTCATTTATTTATAAATAAATCTACTCACTTTTAGTTAGAAAAATTAATTAAGTTGATAAGTAAACTTACTTAAATACTTCCACTCCGCTATATGTTCCTTTACCTTCAGTCACGCCCCTTCTCCTGACGGAGACGCTACGCGAACGGGGAAGTAAGAACCCCATAAATTTAGGGGCTTGTAATAAGGACGCCGTATTTCTCGCGCCTACTCGATGAAATACGTTTTTTATTTCTCCATAAATAAATTTAGGGGCTTGTATCCTTTTTTATTTTTTTGAATGCGTGAATGCGTGAATGCGTGACTTTCCGCAGGGTGGTCACCGTAAATTCAACGAACTTGAGTCTCCAGTCCTAGAGCGTCGGTACAGTATTCACTCGTGGGCCTCAAAAACCCGGTTTCTCTCGTTGAAAAGACTGATTTTCCGTTGAGCAAAGTCGAAGAAACCGGGTTTTGAGGATTTCTGTACTAGTGCTCTAGAATACTGCATTCTCAATATAAGATTACCGAAATAAAAAACCGCTCCAGGCGCACAACGCACCGGAAAAAGAAACGAAGAAAACATCGGTAATCTTAGGCGCGGAACGGGAGTATACTTTGCACGGGAATAAACTGAGCATTTGATGTGGCTATGATTTATTAGCCATAACTATTGGCTGAAAGCTGAAAGCTGAAGTGCTGACCGCTCAAAGTATATTTATGCAGGGCTATTTCATTCTAAAAAGTATTTTTGTGCATTGACGAGATTGCGTAGTTTCAGACTGACCAGATTTGAATGAGTGATGGTTGAAAGCCAGTAAATTCGTTTCCCAGATCCAAAATAAAATAGCCCTGGCTATTTATGATGCATGAATAAATGAAGGCTCAGATATATCGTAGGTATTCAGCTATTAGTCGTTAGTTGAGAGCTTTTCAGTAGATTTTCTAAGATTTACGCCCTTTAAATAATTATACTACTGACAACCAATATCTGACAGCTGAATGGTTACGACACATCTTGCTTCTACCCACTGATGATAACTGAATCTGGCAAAATTTTTTATGTATAATATTAGATACATAGGTTTACACAAAATTTAAGAAGAAACCGGAAGATTTTACTACTTCTTATTGAAAAAAAATAGCAAATTATGGCTATAATAAAGTTTGTATGTTAATGGTTTATTGTTACTGTTTGTAATGATAATTTAAAAAAAGTTTACTTTTTTATATATCGATATGAATGCATTTATCGTATGATAAAAATGTGTAGTAAGCTACAGTTTATCTATTACACAAGAGCAATGGGTGCTAGATAGTATTTCTGAGGGCGATCGCTCTCGGTTTTATTTCTAGAAAAGTTACAAGAAGTTGGAATTCTGAATTCAGAATTCTAATTTGTTTTAGGTCAGGTTGCATATCTAGAGAATGGAATGTCGGCTTTAAAATCACAGTTTGTGATTGAGCAGCATAATAGAATTAGAGTCTGCTGTAGGTTGAAAGTAAACAGAGCTGTATCTTCCATAAGGAATGTACGGTATATATCTCTAATCTTACAATTCTACAGAGGATACAAGCGTTTGAGCCGCATTATTCCATTGAAGACTATTCAAAGACAGTGGTTTTGCACTCAGTTGAGTGAGTGGAGGGTTTTGTCATTGTCATCAACGAAAAGACCACTGACTCGCAGATTGTATTCATTTCCGATAGGAAAAGGAGCAGTCAATTGAAGAAGGATGAAGTAAGAAGCCGCAAGTGAATCCCCATCATCAGGGGGCTGAGAAACTGTGGCTGTTCTCTTACGTTTTTTACAGATAGTTCTATATTTGTAATATTTATGACATAAGAGAATTACATTCCTCATGCTTCATACTTTCTTGGGTCAATGCTAATGTCATTTGAATGAGATACAGATTGTATCGAATGCTATAAAGCAGAGGACAATCCGAGTTTAAGGAAAACTTAATTCTTTCCAAAGCTTCGCTACTTTGGTATAAGACAGATGACATAAGGTTCAAGCTCTGTTCCAAAACAACCTTATCGTCGCTCTCTTATCTTTTGTGCTCCATAAGCTAGGGTAGAAGCTAGTATTCTAGCTTAACCTTAGTGTGCTTAATTTTATCAATTATTCTTGACATCGCCATTTCAAGATAATTGAGCTAAAATATACGGTCTTTATTGAGTTGTGATTGATAAGATGAATTTAAAAAATCATGTTGCATATTGTGGAAATTCGTTATAGATTCTGATCATATGGGCGTGGGAAAGTTATTTCTTTCTAGTTCACAATAAACTGCATTCATTTGCGTAAAATTACCCAAATAAGTCTTCTAACTCATACAAACATTACGTGGTAGGCGAAATATGTTTTTGTTTCGTAAAGCAAAGCTTTTTAAAGTGAAAATAGAACAACATATCATTTATAAATAGTCTTTATGTGACTGTTTGATATGAAAACACAACGGACAGCCTTAACAGTCAAGTTAAATTTTTGCAGAAAGTTCAGTTATGCTAATCATAAAATGGCAAAAAGGGCTTTTTCAAGTTTAAGTTAAGACCTTACTTCACTTCAGACTACTAAATAAACAATTTAGTTTATGTCTTGAGTTGAAGGCGGTCAAGCAAAAGGTTTAAATTTCAAACTTTGTGAATAGCCGTATCCCCTATGCTTTTCACTAAAAAGCGGATAAAAGCCAATCAAGAACAATTAAGCTGTCAAAAAAGAAACCACTGTTGCCGTTGCTTCTGCTAGTTATTACTAGCAGGCTTAAATTGCTATTCAAGTCAAGAAAGCAGCATTGTTATGATGAAAATAGCAACATCAAGGCGTATCTATATACCCGACTCAATTTACTCATTACTCAACAAATGGAGTTGATTTAGCAATGCATTTAGATAATTTGGTATCGAGCGAACAGATAGAAAAAGAGGGTTGGGAAGCATTAGAAAGGTCAATTCTCTATTATAAAGGTCGTCCAGTAGGAACGGTAGCTGCCTATGATGTATCAGTTGAGTCACTCAATTATGACCAGTGCTTTGTTCGAGATTTTGTCAGTTCAGCTTTAATTTTTCTAACTAAAGGTAGAAGCGAGATTGTCCGCAATTTTCTAGAGGAAACCCTAAAGTTACAGCCGAAAGAAAGGCAATTAAATGCTTACAAACCGGGTCGGGGTTTGATGCCAGCCAGCTTCAAGGTTGTTGTGTCTGAAGATGGAGAAGAATATTTAGAACCAGATTTTGGCGAACACGCGATCGCTCGAGTGACACCAGTGGATTCTTGCCTTTGGTGGGTTATCTTATTACGTGCCTATGTAGTTGCTACAAAAGATTTTTCTCTTGCTTATCAACCTGAATTTCAACACGGAATTAGGTTAATTATGGAACTGTGTTTGGCAACCAGGTTTGATATGTACCCAACTCTGCTGGTTCCAGACGGTGCTTGTATGATTGACCGTCGTATGGGTATTTACGGTCATCCTCTCGAAATCCAAGCGTTATTCTTTACAGCATTGCGTGCTGCTCGAGAACTACTGATTTGTCAGGGTAATGAAGATATGGTGGAAGCGATTGATAACCGCTTACCGCTTCTAAATGCTCATATCCGACTGCACTATTGGATGGATATCAAGCGCTTAAATAAGATTTATCGCTTTAAGAGTGAAGAGTATGGCAAGACAGTTGCCAATCCCTTCAACATATATACAGATTCACTTCCTTATTATGAATTGGATAAATGGCTGCCTAGGAAAGGTGGTTATCTAGCAGGTAATGTTGGACCTTCACAACTAGATACTCGCTTCTTTACTTTAGGAAATCTCATGGCGATTATCTCAGACCTAGCAAGTGAAGAGCAATCGCAAGCAATCATGAATCTCATTAGTGAACGGTGGGACGATTTGATGGGAGATATGCCCATGAAAATTTGTTTCCCAGCCTTAGAAGACTATGAGTATAGAATTATCACTGGTTCTGACCCCAAAAATATACCCTGGTCATACCATAATGGTGGAAGTTGGCCCGTCTTGCTGTGGTTGTTGTCTGCAGCGGCTGTAAAAACCAATAGAACAGATTTAGCACACAAAGCACTTGAAATTGCACAAGCACGCCTGCACCACGATGAATGGCCCGAATATTACGACGGTAAGAAGGGACGATTAATGGGTAAACAGGCTAGGAAATATCAAACCTGGACAATTGCTGGATTCTTATTAGCAAAAGAACTGTTGCAAAACCCCACTCTTCTGCCATTGGTAACTTTTGCACCATTCTCTGTAGAACCTGCTTCTAGAGCTTGTGAGTTTGAACTGATTCAAGCTGATACTATGTCTTCCGTAAAATCTATGTAATTTCCGAAAGTTCTACCTTCCGACTGTAAGCGTTCAGCCATTAGCACTTCAGCTTCAATCAGCGCTACCGATGTTGATAGCGAACACAGGGGTGTAGGGGTGTAGGGGAAGAGGTGTCAATACTACGTAGGATTTGCGTGCTTAGAAACCGGGTTTCTAAGCACGCAAATAAACCCTAACCGACCAGTATTGCATTAATTTATAATTAATTCATAATTAATGAGTTTTTAATTACGAATTACGAATTACGAATTACGAATTATTATGATTTCCCCCCGTCAACTCGCTTTTTTTGCTCTACGCGACGTTCATAAGGGGGCTTATGTTGATGTCGCCCTAGACCGCGCACTGCAAAAAGTCAATTTACCTGATACTGACCGACGCTTAGTGACGGAATTAGTTTATGGCTGTACGAGAAGACAGCGTACTCTTGACGCCCTCATTGACCAGCTGGGTAAAAAGAAATCCCACCAACAGCCAAAAGACCTCCGCACTATCCTGCATCTGGGCTTATACCAACTCCAGTATCAAGAACGCATTCCAGCAAGCGCTGCTGTCAATACCACCGTTCAGTTAGCCAAAGAAAACGGCTTCTTTGGACTGACTGGTTTTGTCAATGGTCTACTGCGACAGTATCTCAGAAGGTCAGGGAAAGAAAATGCTTCATCATCCCCACACCCCACACCCCATACCCCACACCCTTTACAATCGCCAGAAAATCCGGTAGAGCGCTTGGGTATTTTATACAGCTTTCCTGATTGGATTATTCAAGTCTGGGTAGAACAATTGGGTTTGGCGGAAACAGAACAATTATGCCAGTGGATGAACAAAACTCCCGCAATTGACCTGCGGATAAACCCTCTTCGTACTTCTGTAGAAGAAGTTGAAGCAGCATTACAATCTGCTGGTGTTGGGTGTCAACGTGTTCCTTCTTTACCGCAAGCTTTACGTTTGGTTGGTAACGCTGGTGCAATTCAAAATTTGCCCGGTTATAATCAGGGTTGGTGGACTGTACAAGATAGTAGTGCCCAATTGGTGAGTCATTTACTTGACCCTCAATCAGGTGAGATGGTTATTGATGCTTGTGCTGCACCAGGGGGTAAAACAACTCATATTGCAGAATTAATGGGGGATGAAGGGAAAATTGTTGCGTGCGATCGCACACCTTCTCGTTTAAAGAAACTACAAGAAAATATCCAACGCCTTTCGTTGAAATCCCTTGAAATTCACATTGGCGACAGCCGAAACTTTTTCGAGTTTAAAAATACAGCTGACCGGGTCTTGCTAGATGCACCGTGTTCGGGGTTGGGAACCTTGCACCGTCATGCTGATGCGCGTTGGCGACAAACACCAGAAAGTGTTGAAGAACTTGCAGTACTGCAATCTACTCTCATAGCAAATACATCAACGTTTGTCAAGGCAAATGGAGTCCTTGTTTATTCCACCTGTACCTTGCATCCAAAAGAAAATGAAGATGTGGTTTTATCATTTCTAGCTGAACATCCCAACTGGAAAATTGAACCTCCCGACCCTGATTCCCCTACAGCTATGTCTTCCACCCCAGAAGGCTGGGTGAAAGTTTTTCCTCATAGAAAGAATATGGACGGTTTTTTTATGGTGAGGTTGAGGAAATTAGGGTGTGGGGGGTAGGGTGACCGGGTGTGGGGTATCGTTGTTCCTAACAGAAAGTAATGTTTATTCACGCCGACTAACTGAGTTTGTGAGTCCTGATTAAGAGAGAATATGAAGGTCGGACTACTGGAGACTGAGCAATGGTAAAAAATTCCAGCAGTGTAAAAAACTTGGTAAAAATCCTCATCGGAGCCGCTTGGATTGATGGTAGAATCCAGCCGGAAGAGCGACAGTATCTTCACAAAATCGCACAAGACAAGGGTGTGGCTAACGATCCAGATATTCAACCTTGGTTGCATGAATTAGTCGCGGTGCAACCGCAACAATTTGATGAGTGGATAAAGGAGTACTTGGGAGATAATCCAAGTAAAGAAAGCTGCCAAAATTTGATTGAAGCTATCAGTGGCTTAATCTACAGCGATGGTGAGGTAGCGACAGAAGAGGCGAAAGTCCTGATGAAATTACAAGAACTATCTGACACCAAAGATTCAACCTCAAATAGGTACAATGGAGCTCTCAAGCAGATTCAAAAGCTTTATCGCCGTTGGGTTGAGGTACAGCATTGAGATTTACCTGCTAATGGCTAATAGTTAATCGCTAATTGCACAATTAACCATTAGCCATTAACCATTAGCCATTAACCATTAGCCATTAACCATTACGATTTAGGCTCACCCAAACCTGGAGTTGGGTCTTTTTCGACTTTAGGTACAATCTCAGGGCGCTCCTTGTCTTCCCAACCTACAGGACGTTTGGAGTTGTACCAAGCAATGGAACCAATTGTCACAGCTGCAATAAACCCAATGACGTAAACAGCAGTGAAAGCCCAAGGAAATTGATATGGGTCTTTGGCTTCTGCTGCTACTTGTGCTGCTGTTTCTAATAAAAAATACATGATTAAACCCTCCGACAGTAGGCAACACTACTCATTTAAAACCTATATCAAGAGGTTACCATCAACGTTTACTCTATAGAACTTATCTTAAGTTATAGTTTGGTTCCATATATTCAGTAGAAGTAGGGAGAGGAAAGTAAACTATTTAGCTTCCTTATCCTCCCCTACTCCGTATCTTGATTAATTTGAACTTGATGGTGTTTGCTTTGGTCTGAGCCTTTCCCGCCAAGAACGCGTAGGTGTTGAAGTGGGAGTAGGGGCGCTAGTTCTAGTTCTAGTGGTCTCTGGTGCAGATCGCCGAGAACCAGAAGAGCCTGATTCTACTTGTCGGGAGCGCCGTTGCGTACGTGATGACCGTGAAGAGGACTCACTGGAATTTGATTGCTCAACACGAGAACGACGACGGTAGCGTCTTGTTGGTGTTGTCGTTTGTTGTTGGGTTTGTCGTTGATAAGAACGCCTTCTGCGCCTTGGGGTTTCTTGTTGTTGCTGTTCCTCTTGGGAGGAACGTCTCCGATACCTACGTCTGCTATACGAACGTTGTTGAGTCGTGCGATCATCAGAATTTTGTCTGTACGACCTTTGAGATGTTCCCTCGCTGGAATTATTGTTTTGAGAAGAAGGTATGGAGCGGTTAGTAATCCGTTTAGGTTTGATGGGCTGAGCCTTGATAGTTCCTTTTCGACCTTCTAGCTTGGGGACTTTCGGAAAATTTTCAACGGGTATCTTATTTACCACTTTTTCCATAAATTCATGCCAAGTGTAAGCGGCGCTTCCGCTGCTACCCGATGTCGGTTTGTTGTCATCGTTCCCTAACCAAACTCCAGTGACAAGTTGGGGAATATAACCAACAAACCACAAATCCCGCGCTTCGTCGGTAGTGCCAGTCTTACCCGCAACGGGTCTACCTAATTGGGCGGGGCGACCTGTACCATTTGTTACTACATTACCCAGCATCCAGGTCATAATTGCAGCACTGTCCCCATCAATAGCGCGTTCTGACTTGAACTTGGCAGACCAAATAACTTTTCCCTTACGATCTATAATGCGGGTTATACCGTGAGGTCGTGTGTGCATACCTTGGTTTGCAAAGGTTCCGTATGCACCAGTTAATTCCAACAGATTGACTTCTGAGGAACCAAGAGCCAAGGAGTACGTTGGTTTGAGTTCAGATTGAATTCCCATTTTATGGGCGAGTCGAATTGTTGGAGTAAATCCAACTTTCATCAAAACCCGAACTGCAATGATATTAATTGACTTAGTGAGGGCGTCTTTCATGTTAATCCAGCCTCGGAACCCCTCATCAAAGTTTTTCGGTTCGTATCCGTCTACAACTAGGGGCGCATCTAGGAAACCATCTGTGGGGTTTATACCACTGGCGATCGCTGTTGCATAAACAAATCCCTTAAAGGTTGAACCGGGCTGACGCTGGGCTTGAGTCACGCGGTTGAACTGGTTTTTGCTAAAATCCTTTCCCCCTACCATCGCTTTAATTTCACCAGTGCGGGGGTCAATAGTGACTAAAGCTGCTTGTTTAAAGTTTTCCCAACGCCCTTGATTTCGCAAAGTTTTAGCAACAGCTTCTTCTGCTTTCTTTTGCCAATCTAAATTTAGAGTCGTTTCTACTGTCAACCCTCCTGCATCTAGGACTTCAGGAGAAACATACTTGGGTAATTCTTTTTGGATGTAGCTAATAAAGTAGGGCGCTTCAACTTCCCATCGTTTGGGCGGACTAGGTTTGATGTTTATTGGTTCTGCAATTGCTGCTTGTGCTTGGGCTGTTGTGATATACCCTTCTTCCTGCATCCGTTGCAACACAATATCCCGTCGCTGTTTCGCCTCTATAGGACTCACTTCAGGTGAGAAGCGATTTGGGGCGGGGGGTAGTGCAGCTATCATTGCCATTTCGCTAAGGGTGAGGTCACCTACCGACTTACTGAAATACACCTGCGCTGCATCTGCTACACCATATGCTCCAGCACCCAAGTATACCAAATTTAGGTACCGCTCTAGAATCTCGTCCTTGGTTAGTTGCTCTTCCATTTTTTGGGCGAGACGGGCTTCCTTCAGCTTGCGCCAAACGGTACGTTCTTGCTTGAGGAAGAGAATTCTTGCCAGCTGTTGCGTGATGGTGCTACCACCTTCTACCACATTTTGCGATCGCACGTTGTTCAAAACTGCTCTTGCAATTCCTTGAGGGTCTACACCTTGATGTTTATAAAACCTTCTATCTTCTGAGCTCACAAACGCTTTTTTGAGTCGATCTGGTATTTCTTCCAAACTGATTTGTTCTCGGGTTGCTTCTCCTTGCTGTTGCAAAATAGAGCCATCCGCTGCTGCGATCGTGAGAGTTTGCTCTCTTACAACCGCCTTCAGTTCAGCTTTCCCTGGTAGAGTCCGGTCTATTGCCCATGTACCATAGCTAATTGCAATAATCCCGCCACTGACACCCAAGCCAGCCCAAAACCAATAGCGACGATAAAGAGGTTTCTGACTACCGGGAAGTTTTGTAACTATCCCGTTTAGTGTTTCCTTCAGCTTCACCCCGATGGTCGGTGATTTGCTTTCAGTTGTGGATTCCTCATTTTCGTCAAAACGACTGGGCGGTTCCGGCTTCCCCTTTTCAGATTCATCCAGCTTGCTTGGTCGTTCTTTGAACCAAGAGGTAAACTTTACCACGTTAATTCCTCACTTCGATGCAGTTGCAACTTAATCACCACAAACAAAATTTTTTATAAATTATGCATCTCAATCGTGTTAGTATATCATCTTATGATTAATCAACTATATCTTGGAAAAAGAATATTTTCTTCAGTTACCTCTAGTTCTTATTTATACGATTTTTTCTAATATTATTGCATAAAGTAACAGAATAATCGAAATAATCAGTAACAAATGTATCAAAGCAGCAGTTGCAAAATCAGATAGGCGGCTGAACAGCAGTAGGTGCGACCCTGCTTGAAGAAAATTCAAGGCTACGTAAGATTTGCCGAAACATCAAACCCGGTATCTTTGAGATACCGGGTTTGGTGGTACTTTAACTACCGAAAACCTACGCAGTATTGACTCTGAACTGAGTAGTATCGGGATAGAATCAATTTCTGGATATGTGATGAAACAGTTAGTCAAAGCGGTAAACTGTTCAGAAGTGCATACATTGGTGGGAATTTAATTTTACAACTGTCAACCCAGATAACACTGCAATGAACATCCACCAAAAGATTGAGCCTACACGTTTTTAACTAATACCATAAGATTATGCCATTAGGTAGAGAATTTCCCCAACTGTTGAAACAGCGCTTGTACTACAAAGGGCGCAAGTTTGATTTTGAAGTCAATCGCTTGCGCTTACCCAACAAAACAGAAGGAGAATGGGAATGCATTCGTCATCCAGGCGGTGCTTTGGCTGTACCTGTCACTCCAGAAGGTAAGCTTGTACTCGTGCGCCAGTATCGTTTTGCGGTTCAAGGAAGGCTGTTAGAGTTTCCCGCCGGAACTGTGGAGTATGGCGAAGATCCTTTAGACACAATTCAGCGTGAAATTCAGGAAGAAACTGGCTTCCGCGCCCAGAAGTGGCAAAAACTAGGAGAGTTTTTCCTTGCTCCGGGTTATTCTGATGAAATCATCTATGCTTACTTAGCGCAAGATTTAGAAAAGCTTGATGAGGTAGCACAACTTGATGATGACGAAGATTTAGAAACTGTATTTTTTACTCCAGAAGAACTAGAGATATGTATTCAACAAGGCGAACCACCCGTAGATGCTAAATCTATCACCAGCTTTTTCCTAGCACGTCCGTTGTTAAAGTTTTAGGCTCTTCAGTACTTGTTAATTTAGCATAACAAGTACTGGTTGATCCCCCCTAGCCCCCCTTAAAAAGCAGGGAAAATCTCTAACGGTCCCCCTTTTTAAGGGGGATTTAGGGGGATGTGAAATATGCATGCTACTGACGAGAAGACTTTTAAAACATCCTCTAACAATCACTTCGTTAACTCCAACCTTTGATGTGGAACTTGCGCTGTAGCTTTAATCAAATCAGCTGCTTTTTCACCAATCATAATTGTGGGTGCATTCGTGTTTCCCGTAGTAATGGTTGGCATAATTGAAGCATCTACTACACGCAAGCCTTCAACACCATGCACCCGTAGTTCAGGGTCTACTACTGAATCGGGGTCAGTTCCCATTTTGCAAGTACCGACAGGGTGGTATACAGTGTCGCAGGTTTCTCGGATGTAAGCTGAGAGTGCTTCATCAGTATGATTATCAACACTCGGAGCTGCTTCCTCCCCTCGGAACTCATCAAATATATTTGAATGGAATATCTGTCGAATAATTTTGATCCCTGTCAGTAGCTTTTGCAAATCGGATTGACTCCGGAGGTAGTTCATCCGAATGACAGATGGATCTTTGGGAGAAGCAGAGCGCAGGCTAACGCTACCACGACTTTGGGGATTTGTCAGACAGGCTGTAGCGACGAATCCCGAACCTTCACGAGCATAGGTAGGATGTGTCCACAAAACAGGACCAGAGAAAAATTGTAAATCTGGCGCAGCATCTAAACGACCTTCAGTATGCAGGAATAATCCAGCTTCTGCAATATTGCTGGTTGGAGCAGGTTGCAAATCCTGAGTAGCTTGATGTGCTACGGCGACATGAAGGTGATCTTGGAGGTTCTGACCGACTCCGGGTAAATCAACGACCACAGGAATGTCTAAAGCCTGTAAGCGATCTGCATGACCAATCCCGGAAAGCATCAGCAGCTTGGGTGAATCGATCGCACCAGCCGAGAGAATGACTTCTTGATAGACAAAGGATTGGTGAATAGCTCCATCGTGCAGATACTCTACTCCCACCGTGCGCGTTCCGTCAAACAGTAAACGAGTCACCAATGCACTAGTCGTAACTGTTAAATTGGGGCGATCGAGAATGGGTCGTAAAAATGCCTCCGCCGTACTATGCCGTTTACCATCTTTAATAGTCAACTGATAAAGTCCGGCTCCCTGCTGTTGTGCGCCATTGAAATCAGGATTGAGTCCATAGCCAAGAGCAGCTCCTGCTTCCACAAATCGTTGTGAGATGATGCTGGGAGCTAAGGGGTCTGTCACACTCAGCAATCCATCAACCCCGTGAAATTCAGATGCTCCTCGCTGCTGGTTTTCAGATTTTTTGAAATATGGTAACACATCTTGATAGCTCCAACCAACATTGCCTAATTCCTGCCAGCGATCGTAATCATACCGACTACCTCGAATATAGATCATGGCGTTAATCGCACTGCTACCACCTAAGGCTTTCCCTCGCGGACAATAGATTTTACGGTTATTTATATACGGTTCTTCTTCTGTAGAATATGCCCAGTCCACCTCTGTACCCCAGAGTTTTATCCAGCCCAGAGGGACTTGGTGTTCCGGTAAGTTAGGCGGACTACCCGCTTCGAGCAGTAAGACAGTCGTGTCACTATCTTCCGTCAACCGATTAGCGATGACACAACCTGCTGAACCTGCGCCAATTACAACATAATCATGTTTAGTTATCATATTTTTTTGTGTACTTTTACTGAAGGTTACTGATTTTATCAAGATAATATCTAATCTCAGTAACCATTGGAATAGCGCCACAGCACAACCACAAATACACTCCTCATTCACCTAAAGATAATTTTTAAGTAGAATTGCTTATTTGATTTTACACCCCTACACTCTTAATTTCAAGCCTAGTTAAATTTTGTAAAATTCATCAATTTTTATGGAGTTTTGCCATGAATTGGTTATCAAAATACATAATTACTTTTTGAGCAATTTATTTGATAATGCAAGAGAGAAGATAAATGTTTTAAAATTTATCGGTCTATCAGGAGTATTAACTGCACTAGTTATATTTATGAATATTGGATTTTCTAGCAAAGCTCCTCTACAACCTCTAGTTTTACTTTGGCTGGCTTACGCTTGGCTAGGATGGTATCTATCTGTCCATCACATCGTTTGGTTGGTAGGTGCTTTCGTCACGGTGTTAGTATTAACCGTAGTTTGGAGAAGTATCTCCTGGTTAGAACGGTTGGTTCAATACGGTTCCAAAACTCTCATTCTACTCGTGGTTTTAAGTTCACCCATTGCATTAGTTGCAACTTGGTCACTGTTCTTAACATTTGTTCTTATGCCTTTAGCAACTACAATATTAGCTGAAATAGAACTGCGTTTCGCTGGTATTGGTCAAAAAGATACGTTGTTGTTATTGAGTGCGATCGCCGGTTGTGGTTTGATGATTGGCGAAGTCATAGATATCGGTCTGTTACCAAGTGCTAGATACTAATTTCAATACTGCGATGGTTTTCAATAGATGAGGTGCAAGAAACCCGTATTCTTGGAGAATACGGGTTTCTAATTTTCGCTGATCGAGTAGTATTACCTCCTGCATTTCTTTCGGGAGTTAGAAATTTTGTCATTATAAATTCCCACTTATGACCCAGACTCAAGAGTCATCATCGAATTAGTATAGAACATACATAAGCAAAACTGTAATGGTTTCTCGCGCTCGAATAGATTTCGCTGCTATTAGGTCAGAGGATGTTTGAAAAGTCCTTTCATCAGTAGCAATCATATTCAATATCCCCATAAATTCCCCTTAAAAAGGGGGATCGTTAGAGTATTTCCCCGCTCGTTTTTTATCTCCTGAACCCTTGCATTTGTAAGCCTTTTAGGGAATGAAACAGCCCTGCTTATTAAGGGGTGTTAGGGGGGATAAATAAGTGTCATTTTTAACCCGTTAAAACAGATTTAAGCTTTTAGCCCGAATTTTAATTCAGGGCTTATCTTAAACGTTATAACGATTTAAACCCAATTCCATAATGTTGCTACAAGCACTGCTCCTAACCCAGTTAACAGAGGAAATCCTACATACTTGACCAAATTTAATGGGGGTTGCTGAGATATTGTAGAACTCATAATCACAACAGCGGCTACTGGACTCAAGGTGCGTCCTAACTGTGCTGCGACTGATGCTAGAGCACCAATGTTCACAGGATCTAAATTCATTGTTGCAGCTACTGGTACTAGTACATTCATCACTGCTATAGCAGGCGCACCTCCAGAGCCTGTTGCGCCTGCTAGGGTGAAGGGTAAAATTAGGCTAACAATCTTAACTGCAGCTGGATGGTTTGCAAGCGCATTTGTTAGAAGTTCAATCAATCCATTAGCTTTGATACCGTCAGTAAAAATTGTTGCCATGATGATTATGGAAATGATGTTCACATAAGCAAAACTTGCACCTTTAAAAAACACTGCTACCAGATGCGCTGATTCTTTGGGAGTCGTTAAGCCTGCGGCTATAACAGCAATTAACATAGCAGTGGCGATAGACACGCTGTTATGAGAAAATTGTTTGGGAAGTTGTACCAAGGCAGGAATAATAAATAGTAATGCTAATGGTAGCAGTGGTATGAGTGCTTTCATCAAATTCAGACGGAATGGCTTGTCTGAGTTTGCAACAGGTGAATCGGTATTAGTTTCTTCTGGTAATTCTACTACTGTCTTCTTGGAAAAGATAACAGTTAGAATGCAGAATGCGATAAGCGTTGTGATGCTTGCTAAAAGATTAATAGGTAACACTTGTACCACTAGTTTTACGACTGGCTGTCCTGTGAGTTCTGCTAGTGTGACCATTTCTACTGCACCTGGGTTGAATAGCTCACCTCCCATTGAGGAACCCAGCAATAAAAGAGAACCTGCTATAACTGGCTCGATACCAACCGTCTGTAGCAAAGGTAATAATACAGTTCCCAAAATTGCTGCTGTGCTTGACTGACTCACGATCGCCATGTTGACAATGTAAGCAGCCATAATTCCCCCAGGAATCAACAACCATTTTCCATGACGCAAGGGCGCTAGTAGTAAGTGAGTGAGGTGGCGATCGCACTCTGTTAACCTCAACACATACGCAAACCCCATTGCTGTACAAATGGGAGCTACCGTCTTTCCATTCGTCATTTGTTCAGTTATGGTGACGAAAAGTTGAGGTAACTGACCTGCAATAAAAAACAAACACCCCGCACATAACCCTAAAATCAGCCGTACATCAATATGCTTAAACATGAAGATCAATCTAGAATTGTCAATCAACATTAGTCCTAGAGATAGATGGAGTTACAAGTAAAAATGACATCTAGGAGAGAAGAAACTCCAATCTCATACTTCATAGAATAAGGGCAACATATACAAATCGGAGTTAAGTTATGGCAAACCCAGAAGACAAGAATCAAGCACAGAACAAGCAATCTAAAGAAGAAGCACGCGAACCATACGCGTCCGGTGGTTATCAGACCCCGATTGAGCCCGGTATCCGCCATACTGGTGTCGCTTCCGGTAATGATGCAGAGGAATCTGCTACACCAGAATCTGGTAGTAGCGACCAGTTTACAGAGGGTGCTGGTAATCAGGGAACTGAAAAGCGCTAAGCAATAACTTAGTTAAAACCAGCCGTGTCCAATCAACTAGGGTGGAAAGTTGTAGCGCATACTGCGTTGTTTTCCACCTATTTTTTTATAGTTGATTTCTATAGGTTTTTGGTGTCATTGCTGTATGCTTGCGGAACAATGCTGTGAAGTAGCTAGGGCTTTGAAAACCCACATAGTCGCAAATTTCAGCAATTGATAATTTTTTCTCTGCCAAGAGCTTTTTGGCTCGCTCAATTCTACAATTAACCACATATTGATGAGGTGTTAAACCTGTTGATTGCTTAAACAAACGAGCAAAGTGATAGGGACTAATTTCCACCACACCAGCGAGTTCAGCAAGTGTCAATTCATTCTCAAGGCGATCGCTAATGTACTCTAAAACCCGACACAACTTATACTTAGGTAACCCGCCGACAACATCTTGAACTTGTTGTTTAGAGGTAGAGTGTTGTTGTAGTAAATAACTTGCTAGTGCGTTTGCTAATGATTCACCATAAAGACGCCCAGACAAACATCCTGATTCCAGTTCTGTCTTCAGCGCCAGTCCAATATGTTGAACTTGGGGACTGACCACTCCCAAACTCGGTGCAATTTCAATGCTTTCTAAATAGCCTAACTCCTGTGCAATTTGGTTGACCAGTGAGGGTTGAAGGCGTAACACCAGAAATTCACTATCCTCTAAAGATGCTCCTTTACACACTAAACCAGGAGGAAGTATGGTGATTTCCCCGTGGGTAAAACGCTTCCTCAAAAGACGCCCATCCCACATTAGCTCTACTTTGGTTGGACGTTTAACGTGCATATTAATAATATAATCCGCAAGTAATTGTGGAGGTAGTTCGTGAGCGGGCATATTCCAGTACTCAACAAGGATGTTATTCCATCCTGCTTTCGCACTTGAAAGAATCGGTGTAATAAATTTGTCCCCAGGAACCTTTCCATTGAAATCCTGAACATCTGAAATTTTCTTTTCAGGCATATAGAAATATCAAAAGGATAAAGAAGATGAATAGAACATTGATAATAACTTTACTATTTGCATTTATACTGCTGTTTCTAGTCTCTCCCTTTGCTTCACTTGCTAGTTTAATGTTTTTATTATTAGGTGCAGCTTTTTTCTTTTTTATATGGAATATTTTCCTAGCAGTTACTGGGAGTAGTGATTCAGATTCGCGTTCATCAAGCTAAGAGATCGTTGGTGAAAACAATCGTTGATTTGAGTGATACACCAACTCTTTACATTGTCCTACTTAGTTTTAGCTGCAACCTCAGTCTCGTTTAACTCCTTATTTCGCCGTCTAGGTACTTCATAGGTCATAAAATCATGAGCCATTTCTGTAGTTGGAAAAATAGCGCGAGCTTCCTTGAGTAAATCTTTCAATTCTATGGGATTTCCGGGAGCATAGCGTGGGCTAAAGTGTGTCATAATCAACCGATGCGCTTTAGCGGCTAAAGCTGTTTGCGCCGCCATCGTCGTTGTAGAATGCAATCTCTGAAAAGCTAGTTCTGCATCTTGATGGGCGAAGGTTGCTTCATGAATTAACACATCTGCATCTTGTGCTAATTCTACCGCACCATCACAATAGATAGTGTCCGTACAATAGGCTATCTTGCGTCCAATTTCTGTAGGTCCGCACAATTCTTTACCATTGATGACTCGCCCATCAGCTAGGGTCACGGTTTCACCCCGTTTGAGTTGTCCGTAAATACGACCTGGAGGAATTTGCAACTCTTTGGCTTTTTCGACATCAAAACGTCCCGTTCTGTCTTTTTCCGAGATGCGGTAGCCAAAAGCGGTAATACGATGATGCAATTGAGTGCAGCTGACAGTGAATTCTTCGTCCTCGTAAATCATACCTGGACGGACAGAATGAACTTTGATTGGGAAGGAAAAATGAGTGTGAGAGTAACGTGAGGCTAGTTGTAGGTAGTCGTTTAATCCTGGTGGACCGTAAATGTCAACGCGTTCGACATTACCAGCCAAACCACAACTCGCCAAAAGACCCATCAACCCAAAGATATGGTCGCCGTGCATGTGGGTGATAAAGATTCGGGAAAGTTGGCTGATTTTGAGGTCACTCCGCAAAATTTGATGTTGGGTACCTTCACCACAGTCGAATAACCACATTTGCGCCCGCTGTGGTAATCTCAGGGCAACACTGGAAACATTGCGCGATCGCGTAGGTACACCGGAACTCGTTCCTAGGAATGTTATCTGCACAGCCTTACTTTACAACCCTCTTGCTGAATTTAACACTCATATATCTATAGTGACACGGAACAAAGCAAATAGATTGCTTAGCATATCTACAAGCATACAGGCTTGAGCGGATATTGTCCTTCCTCCCATAATATAGTGCCTGATGTGTCGGTCTTGGTACGAGGTGGTTTTTGAGTGCGGGAGACATCTGTCTTCACAGGAATAAAGGGCGTATTGTTTTATACTAAAGAGGGAAGTTGGGATTGTATCTGCTGCTGAATTTGTTGAACGATATTGTTACGGTCGTAATACTGAATTGCAGCTTCACGCGCAGCTGTACCCAAGCGATCGCATAAGTCATAATTACGCAAGAGTTCCACGCATGCTTGTGCAAACGCTTCTGGGCGATCGCGCATCAGGAATTCCTTTCCATCCCTCATGTCCAATCCTTCTGCGCCAATGCGAGTCGCAACTATTGGTTTGCCATAAGCAGCAGCTTCCACCATTTTGACACGGGTTCCCCCTCCGGATAAAATGGGACAGCAGACGACACGCGATCGCTGATAAAGTTCATCTAAGTTATCCACAAATCCAGTCAACTCGACCCCCGGAACTCCTTTGTTATAGCTGCGGATATTCTCTGGATAGGGTCCAGCGATAATCAATCGTGCATTTGGCAAAGCTTTGTGAATCTGAATCCAGACCTTTTCGATTAAAAAGTTAGCGGCGTTAATATTAGGATAGTAATTATAACCTCCGAGTAGCAGCAATGTGGGTTCAGATGTAATGACTTGTGGTGCAGGAATAGTAATTGCATTGGGTACAGCCACTACACCAGGTAAGCCCCACTGTTGAGTTAAGTAACGGCGATCGCCTTCGGAGCAAACAAACGTACGCCTTGCTAAACGAATCGCTTGTAATTCACCATATAGACGGGCTGGTACTTGCAAGTAATAAAGTTGTGTGACTAACCGAGTCGGAGGCTGACGTATTTGGCGCATGAAACTAATATGTTCAATATCGTCCAAATCCAGGAAAATAGGAGGCAAAGCTTGTTGTACCTGCATCAGAGCACTCATTGATGAGAGTCGATGTACGAAGATAGCATCTGGTTTTCGACTCAAGCATTGCTCAATTGCTTGCATTTGCAATGGTGATATCAGAAAATCTGATTGTTTGTAAAAGCTGAAAATCCCATCCCACTGCTTTCGTAACTTGGAGAGTGAGCTGTCATCCTCATCCTTAGGACATAGAAACAAGTTGATTGGGGTTTCCCAGTGTTGGGAGAAAGCTCGTTCTGTTTGGGCGATCGCCTCTGGAGACAAGTCCGTTTCCGGAGGAACAAAAAACAGCATATCTACTTGACCAATCTTTTTGATTGCATCAATAAACATCGACATGCGTTTGTAAATCCCTAAAGTACTCTTACTGATATCACTGGGAAAGTGGATAGAGATGAACAGGATTCGCATAAAAATACTTGGGTAATATTGGAGTACCGTTGATTGTGGTTGATATTGTGCATCCCCAAAATGCTGATTGGTGGACTCGGGAAAATATTCGCAGCTATTTGTACTATTCAGTGATCGTTTAAGATGACCTATCCCCAACCAAAAAAACATTATCTTCTGAAATAGCGCCTCAGGTGCTACATATTTTTATGAAAATCTAATTGATATTGATACTTAAAAACTCGGTTCTAGCGCAATACAGTTGGTGTTAAGCAACTATTTAGAAACCCGGTATCTCCAAGATACCGGGTTTCTGTGCCTCTCGCAACCCTTAACTAATGAAACAAACACCAATTTCCCCTACACCCCTGTGTTCCTTGAATCATTTTGAATGATAGGACATATTGTATCTTCCGGTTTTGTTGGGACACTGTCCCATTTTGACAGCAATCCCTTCAGTTCATCTCGTAAGGTTAATAGCTGCTCAATCTGTCGGTCAATGTCTGATATTTTGTCGTTTAACCTGTGTTGGATTTCATCACAAGCTGGTTTACCGCCATCGTAAACGTGGAGAATTTCGCCAATTTCTTGCAGACTTAAGCCAAGATTCTGAGCGCGTTTAATAAAGGAAAGACGAGTCAATACATCTGAGGAAAACTGTCGAAAGCCTCCTTCTGTTCTTCCTGAGGATTGGACTAAACCCAAACTTTCGTAATAGCGGATTGTCCTAATCGGAACTCCGCTTAACGCTGTCACTTGACCAATTAGAAGTGGTTTTTTATCTTGAGTTAACACGGAAGTTTTCTACAAATTTTGTTCCAATGGGTTGAATCTCTAGTTTACTAGAGATTTTATCATAGCTATGGGCAATACTTGTCGGTTAACGACCTAGTGGTAGCAGAAACCCGGTTTCTTTGAGAAACTGGGTTTCTAGTGTCGCCAACTTTTCTCAACCAAACCCTATTGGGGATGATGTCAAATGAATGCATAAATTAATTTTGCCGACTCTACTAAATATTGAACGAAAGCCCTAGCACTAAATAAAAGGAAGCCGTTGTATGGTTGCTAACTTGGCTGCTAACTTGGATAACCTGACGCTTAAACTGGGAGGAATGAGTTGCGCTGGTTGTGCTAAAAGAGTAGAAAAAACGATTCTCTCTGTTCCAGGAGTGAGTGAGTGTAATGTCAACTTTGCTACAGAACAAGCAGCTATTCAGTATAATCCTAGAAAAACGACTTCAAAGAAAATTCAAGCAGCTGTAGAAGCCGCAGGATATTCAGCATCTTCCCTCCAAGAACAAGACATTCTGACAGAAGAGGATGATGTAGAAAAAGCTGCTCATCTAACACAATTACGGGAGTTAATTATTAAGATTTTTGTCGGAGTGGTGATTAGTATTCTACTTATTGTAGGGTCACTGCCGATGATGACTGGGTTACACTTACCTTTTATTCCCTTATGGTTACATAATCCTTGGTTGCAGTTGGTTTTAACTACACCTGTGCAGTTTTGGTGTGGTTATAAATTCTATATAAATGCGTGGAAAGCACTCAAGAATCGGACTGCAACAATGGATACACTTATTGTGATTGGTACGAGTGCAGCATATTTTTATTCCCTTTTAGCAACTATTTTCCCTAGCTCTTTTACTGCTCAAGGTTTGATGGCTGATGTATATTATGAGACAGCAGCAGTGGTGATTACTTTAATCTTATTAGGGCGCTTTTTAGAAAAGCGTGCTAGAAGTCAAACTTCAGAAGCAATTCGGAAGTTAATCGGTTTGCAAGCAAAAGAGGCAAGAGTGATTCGTAACGGACAAGAGATTGATATTCCTATTCAAGAGGTAAGAATAAATGATATCATTCTGATACGTCCAGGTGAAAAAATCCCGGTTGATGGTGAAGTTATTGAGGGCATTTCTACTGTTGATGAATCAATGGTGACGGGGGAAAGTTTACCAGTCAAAAAACAGCCCGGTGATGAAGTGATTGGAGCAACTATTAATAAAACAGGTAGCTTTAAATTCCGGGCGACACGAGTTGGTAAAGATACTTTTTTGGCGCAAATCGTTCAATTGGTGCAACAGGCGCAAGGAAGTAAAGCACCTATTCAAAGGTTAGCTGACCAAGTGACGGGGTGGTTTGTACCAGTGGTTATTGCGATCGCGATCGCCACTTTTGTCCTTTGGTTTACCATCATGGGTAACTTCACCTTCGCCCTGATGATCGCAGTTGGAGTCCTGATTATCGCCTGTCCCTGTGCTTTGGGTTTAGCGACACCCACTTCTGTGATGGTAGGAACAGGTAAAGGTGCAGAAAACGGTATTTTAATTAGAGATGCAGAAAGTTTGGAACAGGCTTACAAAATCCAAACTATAGTGCTTGACAAAACTGGTACATTAACATACGGGAAACCTACAGTTACAGACTTTACCACCGTTCGAGGAACTGCCAATCACAATGAAATCAAACTCTTAGGTCTAGCAGCCGCCATAGAACGACAATCAGAACATCCCCTTGCAGACGCAATTGTTAGGTATGCTCAATCGCAGCGGGTCGATATTCCAGATGCTAGGGATTTTCAAGCAATTGTAGGTTGTGGCGTGCAAGGTGTTGTCTCAAATAGACTCGTACAAATCGGTACGCAGCGCTGGATGAAGGAACTTGGAATTGCAACAGAATGTAAAGACTTGTCATGGCGTGCCTCGACATGGGAAGCTGCTGCTAAAACCGTCGTTTGGATTGCTGTAGATAGAGAGATTCAAGGGGTTATGGGTATTGCTGATGCACTCAAACCCTCTTCAAATCAAGCAGTCAAAGCCTTACAGAAGTTAGGTTTAGAAGTCGTGATGTTAACAGGTGATAATCACCGTACAGCTCACGCCATAGCCCAACAAGTTGGTATTTATCGAGTCTTTGCTGAAGTACGACCAGACCAGAAAGCAGCGATTATTAAGTCTCTTCAAACAAATGGGAACAGGAATACAAGGAAGATGAGGGAGCAACCTCTTCCTCATCCGGCTCATATTCCTACTCTCTACTCCTCAGTCCCATATGGACAAATTTGGAATGCTTCTTCTACTCCTCACTCCCTTGTTGCGATGGTCGGTGATGGGATTAATGACGCACCAGCTTTAGCACAAGCAGATGTGGGAATTGCTATTGGTACAGGAACAGATGTGGCGATCGCAGCCAGCGATATCACTTTGATTTCAGGCGATTTGCAAGGTATCGTTACAGCAATCCAACTGAGTCGCGCAACAATCCGCAATATCCGCCAAAATCTCTTTTTTGCCTTCATTTATAACGTTGTAGGTATTCCCATTGCTGCTGGAATTTTATTCCCCGTATTTGGTTGGTTGCTTAACCCAATTATTGCAGGTGGTGCAATGGCATTTAGTTCTGTGTCAGTCGTCTCTAATGCTCTACGTTTGCGTAATTTTCAAGCAAAGTTTTATAAAATATGACACTTCATTGTCTGACACACAATTTTGTATTTTCATCAGTTCAAAGATTACAGTTTTTATAAGAAAATGGAAAATTTTTTTTGATGGAACGATGAAAAGTCAATTGGTTTATATTGAAGATTTATCAACAGAAGATTTAGAAAGTATGTATTTTTTGCTTGGAACTCACTTTGAAGGGGTCAAGCGAGACGTATTTAATTCCGATCTGAGTCATAAAAACTGGGTTATTCTTCTTAAAGATGAAAAAACAGAGATGTTAAAAGGCTTTTCTACCTTATTAATGTACAACACAAATTTTGAAGGAGAAAACCTGAGTGTAGTGTATTCCGGAGACACAATTGTAGATCCAAGTGCTTGGTCAAGTTCTACTCTAGCACGCACGTGGATTACTGCAGTGAAAAAGTTAAGCGATGAATATGCTCAAGGTCATCTCTACTGGCTTCTTATCTCTGGTGGCTACCGCACTTATCGTTTTCTGCCGATTTTTTGGCGGGAATTTTATCCGTGCTATGACAAAGTAACTCCCAATAACATTTTATCTTTAATTAATTTCCTCAGCCATCAACGCTTTGGCAACAACTATAATGACAAAACTGGAATTGTTCGTTTTCCTCATCCTCATATCCTGCGTGACGGACTTCGAGGTATCCCTGAAGAACGTTTGCAAGACCCCCATATTAAGTTTTTTGAACAGCAAAATCCCGGTCATTTGCAAGGAGATGAGCTAGTTTGTATCACTGAAATTTGTAAAGAGAATTTAACCTCCGCAGGTCGTCGGGTGTGGTTTGAAAATAGGGTGTGGGGTGTGGGGTGTGGGGTGT